>JAYSTZ010000190.1:0-4239 GCA_043719365.1 Verrucomicrobiaceae bacterium
CATCGAACTCCAGCTCCTCCTTCAGACTCTTCGCCGCATCAAACGACTCAAACCCCCGCTCAAACCCCGCAATATTCCGCACCATCGTCTTCGGCACCGCCCCCGCCGCCTTCCCGATATCCGCCGTCAGCAAATGCACAAAATCCTTCTCCTCCACACTCGCCGCCATCCCCCAATTCCCCGTCCACCCGATATCCGGCTTCGGCCCGTGAAGCGTAATACTGTTCCCCAAAAACAGCACCTTCCCCGCAACCAGCCCGCCCGCCTTCGGCGAATCCGCCCCCGCCCAGCACACCGCCACGAAAGACAAAAGTGCCAATAAAGAGCGGACGTTGAGAAATGGAAAAGTCATCCCCTACTCGCTACCCACCGCCACCGAAGGAAGCAATCCCCCATCCCGCCAAATCCCGCAAAGCAAGGCCCCCGCGGCGGAAATGAAGCCCTTTTCGGACTACTTAAATCCTTGCCATCCGGATCGGGAAAGCTAGCGTCCACTCTATGTTCCAGCGCCACCTCTCGCTTTCGGTTATTTGTCTTCTCGGCACTATCGTTTCAAACGTTGCTTCCGCGGCTGAATTTTCGCGCTATACCGTCTCGGTCGGGGCGGCGGGCTGCGGAACGTTTTCCATCACCGATGCCGGAACCGTGCGCGGGGTGATGCGAATTGGCGGCAAACCAGTGAGTTTTTCCACCGCAATTGAAAGCGACCATTTCTCCGTGAGCGCGAAGGCTGCACACGGTGCGAGGTTTGATGCAGGATTCACCGTAGTCGGCGACGAAATAGTCGGCATGGGGACGCTCGGTGATCAGAGCGTGGGCATCGCGGTCACGCCTTACTCTGCCGGGGCGTTTAGTTTCTGCGGCCCCGGCGTGACGCCTGTGAACGTGAGCATTCGGAAGGCTTCCGCAAGGACGCTGCTCACCGGGTCGCTCGCTTCGAACGGCAAGTTTACGCCGAACGAACGGTTCAATTCCCCGCTTAAGCTAAAGGTGAACAAAAAGACCGGAATCGCGACAGGGAAACTTGGCGCAACAGCATTCATCGGAATCATCTCCGGCGATGTCGTCTCAGCGATTTGCGACGACGGAAATCGCATCACCGTCCGCTCGTTAGCACCATTCGTCGCTCCGCCCGCGGCAATCCCAACATCGGGCGATATTCGCCCTGCCGCTCCGCCGACTAAACCGGCCAAGCTGGTCGGAAATCTCGCTCAGACCTTTACAGGAAGCAGCAACCCGACAGCGCAAAATGAAACCAACCTTGGAGCGCAACAATTTCTACAGCATCAGTCTGTCTCACCACCGGTGCCATCCAACATCTCAAGCGAGCTTGATCTAGGAAGTTACAGTGGAGCCCGCTACGTGGCTAGAGCCGCGGAACTTCGGCAAAATGGTACGGCAGCTACTTCATTGAATGCCACACACCTTGTTTCGTTTGCTCCCATAGCAGAGCCTTTACCTGTATCCAGCCCGAGCCCTGTCACGAGCGGCGGCATCACCGCAGGAAGCGGCACTTTAACGGTCAGTCCGCCATACATGTCGAGCGGCTCCTCAAATTTTAGCGGCTCGCTCGTTTTGACTAGACCACCCTTGGGGAGCACCATCGGTTCCCTAGGAAGTGGCATCACGCTCGCGACGGGAGTCTCCGGAGGACTTCTGAATATCAACCAGATCACTGTGAGCGCCAGCGCGTCAGCCCAAAGCCTCGAAGGCCTTCTCCGCTCCATGTTCATCACTCGCCCGGTCGATACGACGCTCCTCGGAGATCCGGCGACTGGAACCGCCGCCATCGAATCAGCGCTCGCCGCATGGCAGACCCAGAATCCTCAGTTCGCCTTCCAGGTTACTCCCGAGGTGCTCCGCGCCGCATTTTACACGGCGGTCTTTAACCAGCCCGTGCCGACTTTGTGACGCGCGTCAGCGTAGGATAACAAGACTACGGCTCCCGGACTTGCACGCCGTGCTTGCCGAGACGCTCGGCCACGACAGCGCGGTTTTCGTCGAGGAAATCGGGAGCACGAGGCGGAGCGGGGCACCGGAACGAAAACGGAACTCCCACACGGTATCTCTCCTCGACGCGTGACGCTGGGACACCTCCTCGTCAGTCTCGATGATTGCTTCGAGGCCCGCGAGCGGGATGCGACGCTCCACCGGCGCAAACCAAAGCCCCGTCCGGATGGAAAGCGCATCAGCCGAAACACGCACATACTCCCTCGCGATACTCGGCACCACGAGCAGCGGAATCGCGAATTGTGATTTCCAGCCAAAAGAAACCCCTCACCGCAGTGTCGATTGCGTACGCTGCCTCGGCGCTAGACCATCTTCAGACCGAAAGCCAAAAATGGTTTGAAGTCATCGACATTTCGCGTCGCTATCTGCGCTCCAATCCGGATCGACGCAGCGGCAATCAGACAATCTGCCAGGGATCGTGAACGTCGCCCGGTCGCGTTAAAAAGCTCCGCACCTTTCGCCGAATCCGCTGAAAGAAGCGGCTCCACGACAGGGAACAAAGTAGCCGCAAGTTCAATATCGCCCTCGCTCAGCGGACCACAAAGAAACTCCGCCCACGTCATCGCGCACACACCGATCTCATCTCCGTGTCCCAACCACTCGCGGAGTTTCGCATCTTCATCCGAGCCTGCTCGAAGGGCATGAACGAGGAAATTCGTATCCAAGTGAATCATCCGCGATTACGTCCGTGAATCGTGGACTGTCGCGACCCATGCCGCAGCCTTTTCTTGATCCAGTCCCAAGCGAGCTTGCAGCGCATCCAAAGCCCTCAACTGCGGATTACGCGGAACTACATCCGCGTCCCCTTTCCCCTGCAAACGACGGAGCGCCGCCTCGACGCGGCGCAAATCCTCTGCCGACAATTCCGGCAATATAGCTTCGATTTCAGCGACAGTGCTCATATGCGGAAAAGTGCGTGTGTTTCCTCAAAGTGTCAACGACTTGGAATCGGGGCAATTTCAGGCTGCACCCGCACCCAATCAAACCGGCTCCAGCCCACTTTCCGCGGAGCACCGCATGTGGCTCTTCACTTTGAGTGTAGCGCAATATTCTGTGGCGCATTATTCTAAACCTTCACCAGAAAATCGCCACGCTTTCCAATCTCGATGACGCTATTCAGTTCCTGAGGCGCTTCCACTCCACTGCGCTCGCTGACATGCACGAACTCAAGGTGGATGACCCTTCCATTCCCGCTGCCTTGCGCAAAGTTTATGCGGCTTTCGGCGACCCGTCGGCACCGTCCTGCGTAATCGCAGGGCAGGACTCTTTGTTACCGCCAACCCAGCTTCGTCGAACAGGCGAGTTTGTGGTCTTCTTGCACGAGAACCAAGGATGCTGGAGTGGTGCCTATCGGGAGGAAGGCGACATGGACCCCGAAGTCTATCTATTCGAGTACGGCAAAGAGCCCGTGAAAATCTCCGCCACGCTGGAGCAGTTTCTCGTCACCTTCCTCCTTAGTGAGAGCGCGGTGAGTGCGCCAATGGGAGTGACTCAGGAAGACGGAATCCTACCCTCCGAGGCGCTCAAACTACCGGTCGAACCGCTCTGGCTGAATGCCAAATACTCCATGCCGGAACCCACACACTCGTTCTACTGGTGCGAAGAAGGTCGGATTTTGATTATGCGGTGGGACGGAGACTACGCACCTTGGCTCTGGATGGGGTCTTACGAAGACAGGTGGGAGGAAGTCCTGAACAGTTGCCCCGGAGGATACGTGATCGGCGCCGGCCCCAATCGCGACCGCACCATTCTATCAACCACTCCCCCACCGCCCGCTCCACAATCCCTTTGGAGCCGGATTACTGCCTGGATCGCGCGATTCTGAAACGCACTCAGTTCCTTTGGGAAACGCGCCAATCGGCATCTCCGTATCAAACGGTCACTCAAGCGGCTTGCCTACAACGCCAATGAGTCGGTCAGATTGTCGTTCGAGATTGTCGCTCGAGATTGTCGCTCGCAGATTGTCGCTCGGTCAGATTGTCGCTCGGCGCGCCCTAGGCCAGGCCGGAGGTTCGCCTCGGCTCGTAAAAACTCACTGTACCGCGATAAAGAACCGCACTCAAGATCATCTTCCTCAAGGTCATCTTCGACCGTAAAATGCCCCGTTTCGTTTCTCCCGCTGTTGTCTCTCCATCAACTATTTCGGCGATCTCTTTCGTTCAAATCCTCCGTTCCCGAATCGCTGAAAAAACTGCTTGGCAATGGACCGAAAAAAGTCATACTTCGCGC
>JAYSTZ010000020.1:0-12553 GCA_043719365.1 Verrucomicrobiaceae bacterium
CTGTATCACTAAATCCCGAGCCCACGCCGAGAGTATCATCGATCGGCTTCATACCTCGGGCTTTGCCTATTCGGAAATTTCCGTGCTTCTGCCGGAAACCGAATCCCACCACGACATCGGCCATGTAAAAGCCACAAAGGCACCGGAAGGCACTGCCACCGGAGCTGCTACTGGGGGCGTGGCAGGAGGAGTTCTCGGACTGCTTGCCGGCATCGGAGCGCTCGCCATTCCGGGCGTCGGCCCCTTTATTGCGGCTGGTCCGATCATGGCCGCGCTCAGCGGTGCTGCGATCGGTGCGACGACTGGCGGAGTTGTCGGCGGCCTCATTGGCCTCGGCATTCCGGAACTCGAAGCGAAGATTTACGAGGGAAAGCTGAAGACCGGTAACTTCCTCGTATCAGTCCACACGCACAATGGTGCGGAAGTCTCGCGGGCGAAGGAAATCTTCGACGACGAGGATGCGGAGGATATCGCGACCACCACTCAGACATCCTTGCCTACCGATGCCGACGACGCTCTCGGAAGGAACCGGGAGACGCAGCGCGCCGACCCCGCACCCTCTTCCACTCTCCTGTAACAAACCAACAAACACACAAAACAACACAAATATGAAGACACTCAAAAACCTGTTCATGGACGAACTGGCAGACATGTATGATGCAGAGCGCCGCATCGTTAAAGCACTGCCCAAAATGGCAAAGGCTGCGACGAATGCGGATCTGAAAGAGGCCATCCTGGCTCATCTGGAGGAAACGAAAGGACACGTCACCAAGCTCGAAGCCGTGTTCGCGTGCTTCGATGAAAAAGCCAAAGGCAAGACCTGCGAGGCAACGGTGGGGCTTCTCGAAGAAGGGGATGAAATTGCCGCTGACTTCAAGGGCTCACCCGCGATCAATGCGGCGCTGATCTCCGCCGCTCAAAAGGTGGAGCACTATGAGATGGCATCCTATGGATGCCTGCACGAATGGGCCGGACTCTTGGGCAATGAAGAAGCCGCCGGACTGCTGGCGGAAATCCTGGAGGAGGAAAAGGCCGCCAATGAAGGGCTCACCGAGCTGGCGCGTGCCGGCTGCAACGAAGAGGCCATCGAGAAAAACGAAGACAGCGCTGCAAAGGAACCCGCAGGCAAAAAAGCTGCGGCTCCACGTGGGACCCGGGCTGGCACGAAACCCAAAAAGGTCGCCGCGTAACCATCATGAGGGCTCCGCAGTCGCTGGACAGTGGCTGCGGAGCCTTCACTTCATCACCATCCCACAACTATGATCACATTATTCGCACTACCCGTTTTCGCAGCTGCAGGCTACTCCGCCATCTATCTCCTCGGAGGGGGAGGTCTGTTCGGAGCCCTCATGATCTACATCGTCGCAAAAATGTTCGGCCAATAACGCCACACCAACGCCCTACCTTTACGCATTATCAATATGATTACCGATTCATCACTTCCGATCGCTGCCCAGGCACTTCAAACGCCCGCTGGCAGGAGATCGTTTCCAACGCTTTGCTGGCGTGCGATTTTTGGCGGCACCGTCGCCGCTATTAGCATCCACATCCTCCTCACCGCGCTTGGAATGGGCGGCGGACTTGCCGCATTCACCCCCGTCACGGATGCCAATCCCATCGCAAACTTCGGCATCGGTGCTGCCATCGTGTGGACGGTGTGCGCGCTCGTCGCCTTGTGGTTCGGGGGGTTCGTCGCTGGGCGATTTTCCCATTCGCTCCACAGCGGGTTCGTGCATGGGATTCTTGTTTGGAGCCTCACGCTTATCATCACCCTGCTTCTGCTCTCCATGGGGACGGGCATGGTTCTGGGCGGCGCGCTAAATGTCATCGGCGGCGGTCTCGGGATTGGAGCGAAGGCAGCGGCACCGGCGATCGGAGAACTTAGCAAAGATGCGGCAAGCCGCACCAGTGCGCAGCTCGGAAACTTCACGGATGAAGCCATCCAGTCGGCCCCGGCGACTGCCACTCCGAAATCCACCACGCGAGCAAAACGCGAGATCGGATTTGCCGTCGGCAAACTCTTCGCTCCCGGCAATGACATCTCCTCACAGGATAATCGCGCCGCCGCAATCAAGTCGCTGGTGCAATATTCCGAAATGAGCGACGCCGATGCCACCAGGACGGTGGATGAGTGGATCGCCTCCTACAAGAATCTGCAGGCTGAACTGGAGCGAATGAAAGTTGCCGCGGACCAAAAAGCGCGGGAACTTGCGGATCGCGCGGCGTCGAGTGTCTCTACTGCGGCGCTCTGGTCATTCTTTGCACTGCTCGGCGGACTGCTGGCGTCTTCCTTGGGCGGAAGTTGCGGAGCGAAGCGCGCTTTACTCCATGCCGATGTCCTCCATGTGAGTGTGCTGTAAGAAAGAAGCCATTCCCTGCAAGCCAACTCAAAAGAACGCCTCGCCCGACTTGGGCGAGGCGTTCGTTTGTCCGGGTGGAACCTATCAGGCACGGCAGGGCGCGTGCGTGGATTTATTTCCCAAATCATACGCGCAACGTCGTGTCGGGGAGCGATGTCCTCACTGCAACTATGCAAACTAAACCAATCCAAAACATCATCACCCCCGTCATCGCGCTTATCATTTCCGCGACCAGCGTTCACGCTGGCACGCAGATCAGTGAAAAGCGCGTCCATGAGCCTATCGTAACCGTCGCTGATGGCGGCCCTTATTGGGCCATCTTCGGCGGGGCCAACGTGAAGCAGTCCTCGGACAACAATCAGGCGCGTGGCAGCGTCGGTCGTTTGGCCGATGAGGAACAAAACGAGCTCGGCTGGTTCGGCGGACTGAAGTGGGGCTACGACTTCGGCTCGCGATACAGCCATCACTTCGCGCTCGAAGTCGAAGGCCTCTACTCGCAGCTCGATGCCGAGACGGAGAGCAACGACGGCAGCTTCAGCCTTCGCACGCATGGCGAAATCAGCGCAGCGGCGCTCATGGTAAACGGCCTCATTAAATTTGAGCCCATCTGGAGCCTTCGCCCCTACGTCGGCGTCGGCGCGGGCGTTGCCTACGTCTGGCTCCGGGACAACGAGTCCGAAGTGACATTCAAGGGCACCCGCCTCGCAAATCGCACCCAGGCGGATGCAGAAGACTGGACGTTTGCCTACCAAGGCATCGCCGGCCTCGACTTCCAGTTGAATGACCGCATCTCCATCTTCACGGAGTATAAAGCGCTCGTTCTCCATGACGCCGTGGGCGCGGAAAACTACATCAACCACCTCGTCGGAATCGGCGTTCGGGTGAAGTATTAAACTTCTTTTCTAAAAACGAAACCGGGCCGCAGTCTGCGAAAGACTGCGGCCTTTTTCGTGACGTGAGATAGGGTTTGACCCCATCCCCAACGGCCCTCGGAAGGAGTAATTTCCCGACAAATGACCGCAAACCAGAACAATCAACCCGCTTCCACCGAAACCGCAACCGAACCCGTCCTCTACCGACCCTCGCCGGAGGAAATCGCGGAGAGGGCGCACAGTCATTTTGAGGCTGGAGGATCGCAACACGGCAACCACGTTGAGCACTGGCTGGCCGCCGAGGCGGACTTGCTCGCAGAGCGGAATATTTAGACTACCCCCATGCAAACTTTCAACACATCGAAGACCGTCCTCGTCGTCGATGATTACGAACCGATCTGCGAACTCATCCAGCTCCTCCTCGTGCGAGTCGGCTACGAAGTCCACACCTCCACAACCGGGCGCGGGGCTGTGCAAATCGCGCAGCAACTCCCGGTGATTCATCTCACGCTATGCGGCCTTGGCCTACAAGACATGCGCGCAGAGGAGTGCGTGGAAGAATGTGCGCTGTGCCACCCGGATACCGCCGTCATTTTCATCTCGGATTTTATCGTGCCCGTCGAGACCTCGCGACCGTTCGCCTTCATTCAGAAGCCCTTCACGATTGAAGAGCTTCGTACCGCCGTGCATGGAGCAGTCGGGGGCTGCGGTCTAATGTGAGTTTCGGCGCAGTGAAAATATCGCCGCCGCCAGGACAGCCAGACATATCCACGCGCACGATTCAAAGGTCTATGGCAACCAACATCATCCCGATGCAACGCATCGAAAAAGACATCGAAGTGAACGCGCGTCTCAGCGTGGTCTATAACCAGTGGACGCAGTTTGAGTTCTTCCCGCAGTTCATGGAAGGCGTGAAATCCGTCCATCAACTGGACGAATCGCACCTCGCATGGAAGGCGGAGATCCTTGGACAGGTAATCGAATGGGAAGCGGAAATCACCGAGCAAATCCCCGACGAACGCATCGCCTGGCGCAGCACGAGCGGTCACGCCAACAAAGGTACGGTGAGCTTCCTCTCCACCGGCGTGGACACGACGAAAGTCTCCCTCGTCGTCGAATACGAGCCGCAAGGGACGGCCGAGAAACTCGCCGACGCCCTCGGCATCGTCTCCTTCCGCGTCGGCGGAGATTTGAAGAGGTTCAAGCAGTTCATCGAAGACCACGGAGCCGCCACCGGGGGCTGGCGCGGCACACTTCCGGAGGAACCGCAGACGGTTTAGCGTCCGCCCATCCGGACAAAAAAGAAACTCGCCGGGGTGGCCCTTTTGCAAGGCACCCCGGCGAGTTCTTTTTTACCCCCCCCCGGCAAATTTATTTTGCAGGCGGCATCAGCACCGTGTCGATGACGTGGATGACGCCATTACTGGCCATCACATCCGCCTTCACTACCTTCGCGCCGTTTACCGTCACGGATGCCTCCGTGACCTTGATGTCCAGGTTCGCACCATTTGCGGTCTTGACCATGTTGCTCTGCATGTCCGCAGCTTTGATGTTCCCGGCGACGACGTGGTAAGCGAGAATGCCAGCCAGTTTCTCTTTGTTCTCCGGCTTGAGCAGGGTGTCCACGGTGCCAGCAGGCAGCTTGGCAAACGCCTCATCGCTCGGAGCGAAGACCGTGAACGGCCCCTTTTCCTGGAGCATCTCCGTTTTCCCGGCAGCCTCCAGCGCGGCGCAGAGTGTTTTGAAAGTCCCCGTGGATTTTGCCGTGGCGACGATGTCGTCCGCAGCAAATGCGAAGGTGGAGACGAGGGCAAAGAGCCCGGTGAGTGCGAGTAGTTTCTTCATTTGTATTTTGTTTTTTTGTTGGATTCGGAAAGGCGCAAGGCTCGTTGTGAGCCCATCCGCCCGCCATCACCCAGAGCATCGGCAGCGCGCAATCGTCTGGCCGTGGCAGTAGGGTTTGACCCCACCCGCAGTCCTCACGCGGCCCGCGAACTATTTGCCTATGAAAACTCATACAAAACACATCCACACCCTCGTCATCGCACTCGCGCTTCCTTTCTCGGCGTTTGCCGCAGCAGACGGCGAACGCCAACCGGACCAACCAAAAACCGCTGACGAAAAAAAGGACGAAGCGGCCAAGAAGACGGAAATGAAATTCATGGGCCCAATCACTGCAATCAACCGTGAGAAAATGACTGTCACGATTGATGACACAAAAATGGGCAAACACATGGTCCACATCAGCGACAAGACGAAGCTGACGATGGGCGAGAAAACCGCGACCTGGGAAAACCTCAAAGTTGGCGCGAAAATCGAAGGGACCTGCGTGGAGATGAAAGGCAAAGACACGCACCACGCCGTCACCCTCATGATCAAAGACTAACCACAAAAGTGACCGGGCGCGGCGGACCTTCGGCTCGCCGCGCCCCGGCGCCCCTCATTTGAGGTTCGGAGGTGCCCCAGGACGACGGTGGGGTGAACTCCCCATAGCCCGGGCGCGGGTCTCGACCGACACTTCAGGCAATGAATTGTCATCACACAAAACCGGCCGCCTTCATTTTCGCAGCATCGCTTTTCGCGGGCTGCTCCACACCGCCGCCCATCGCGCGTGTTCTGCGTACGGGCTCGTACTGGAATGGGGACGGGATGGCCGGTGCGCCGAGAGTTCGCATCAATCTCTCCGAGCAACGCGCGTATTTTTATAAAGGCGAACAGGTCGCGGGCGTGTCGCTCATTTCCTCCGGGCGGGAGGGGCGCGATACGGTGACGGGGAATTTCCACATCATTCAAAAAGAACGCCATCACTCCTCCTCGCTCTTCGGCGCTTATGTGGCGGCGGATGGGCGCATCGTACAGCGGGATGTGGATACGGGCAAAGACCCGAAGCCCGCAGGCGCGCACTACGTCGGCGCGCCGATGCCATATTGGATGCGGATCGTGGGAGGCACAGGGATGCACGAGGGCAACCTCCCCGGCTATCCGGCGTCGCATGGATGCATCCGAATGCCGGGGGCTATGGCCGCCGCGTTCTTCGGCGCAGTGTCCGTGGGGACACCCGTGAAGATCGAGCCATAGGCGGGCGCGCTACTTCCGAAGAATCTTCGCGACGATGAAAATGAGGATCGCTCCGCCGAGGCCTCCTCCGAGAAGGAGATAAATGAGCGAATAGCCCGCGGCTGCGATGAGTGGAATGGTGGTCATAAAAGTGTGTAAGTCTCGGGGACAAACCCTGCGGCTGGTTCGCGCCAGCCACAGGGCTGTTTCCCCCAATTGTTAGAGTCTCCCGGCTTTTGTGGCGGGCCTGACTTTGGCAGGCTTCGCTTATTTTTTGCCGAGAGCCTGCTCATTGCAGGTGGCGCGGGCGAGTTCCGTCAGGCCATCGTTGGCGCTCTTTTCCTCTTCCAGGATTTCTTCCAGAAGTGCAGCGGCTTCATCGTTGCCCAACAGTCTGGCCCACTCGTGAAGACAGCCATACGAGGCGATTTCGTAGTGCTCTATTTTCTGCGCCGCACAGACGAGCGCCGCATTGATGGCAGGGGAGCCTTTGAAGTCGCTGGCGATTTCTTCCGCTTCTTCGATCAGTCCGACCGTGGCTTCGCAAGTCTCGCCTTTTACCTCGAGGTCGAAGCATTCGAACACGTCCTGGAGTGTCGCGACGTGGCCTTCTGTCTCGGCAAGGTGGGCCTCGATGGCCTCCTTGAGCTTTTCGCAAGTGGCGGCCTTCACCATCTTGGGCAGCGCTTTGACGAGGCGGTTCTCCGCGTCGTAGATGTCTGCCAGTTCTTCTTCAAACAGGTCTTTGAGTGTTTTCATAGTCGTCGGAAGTTAGTGGCTGGATTCGCTCATCACGGGAACGGTCGTGCGGCGGGTGTCGGTGCCTTCGGGCTCGGGGACCGTGGATTGGCCGGTGGTGGAGATGTCTTCGCCGTCCTGCTCGTTGTAGATTTTCTTTGCAAGAGCGACTTCGTCGTTTGTCATGGCATGGACGGAGACAAGGTAGTTGCCCGTCTTCAATTTGCCTTCGTAGATTCTCGCTTCGATCTCGGGGATGCCGAGGCCGACGAGCCCGCCGAAGACTCCACCTGCGGTCGCACCGAGCGCGGCACCGCTGAGTGCAGCCATGATGGGGCCCGCGGCGATGAACGCGCCGATGCCCGGAATGGCAAGCGAACCAATGCCTGCGAGGAGACCGAGGACTCCGCCTGCGACTCCCCCGCTTGCGGCTCCAGCGGCGATGCCTTCCGGAGCCTTGGTTGCTTTGACATGACCGATGTCATGGTTGGAATCGGTCTCGGGCATAAGCACGGAGATTTCCGAATAAGCGAAGCCGGCGATGTGCAGGCGGTCGAGGATACGGTCCACATGGGCACGCGATTTAGTGATACAGAATACAGCAGTTTTAGACATGTTCGTGTTTTGGTTTTGGTTGTTTTGGATTGGGATTCGCATGCGCCGAGTTTCCTCCGCGCAGCCAATCCATCGCGACTGGTCTGGAAAATGGCTGTATAGCCTCACTGGGGTGAAGACCCCATGCCTCCCGCGCATCCCCGTCTGCATCATCTGGGAAATGTCTAAAAAATCAGTTTTCTGTATCGCAACTTCGCGCACCCAGGCCGACTACATCATCGAGCATCTGGAGGTCGCCCAATTCTCCCGTGATGACATCTCCGCGCTCTTCTCGGACCGCGGAACAAGCCGTGACTTCGCGCACGAGAAGAGCACCAAAGCGCCCGAGGGAGCCGTGGCAGGAGCAAGCACTGGCGGCCTCATCGGCGGCGCGCTCGGCTGGATCGCGAGCATCGGCGTACTGGTGATTCCCGGTGTGGGACCATTCCTCGCGGCCGGACCCATCATGGCTGCGCTGAGCGGTGCAGCAATCGGTGCCGCATTGGGCGGAGTCACCGGAGGTCTTGTCGGGATGGGTATCCCCGAGATCGAAGCAAAGCGCTACGAGGGCAAAATTTCCGAGGGCAACATCCTCATCTCCGTGCATACGGAAAGCCCCGAGCAGATCGAGCAGGCGAAAGCGATCCTCACCGAAGCCGGTGCGCAGGACATCTGCGTAGCCAGCGAAAGCGAGGCACCCGCCGAGCGAAAGATCGAGGGCGACGGCTTTTCCTCACCGCAAGACATTTCCTCCCTCCCTCCGCAGTAAACAACAACCGACAAACGAATATGAAACCATCCATTGTAAAATCAAAGCCGATGCGAAAGACGGCGAAGTCTCACTCACTGGAACAGTGAGCGAAGAATCGCACAGTCTCCAGCCTGCCCGGGGTGAAACTGGTCCTCAATCGGCATTGATGACGCTTCCATCACCGCGCAGGCGCGCATGACGCTGCTCGTGCACTGCTCCACATTTCTAACGAAGGCCACGATTGCCACTCCGGACGGAGTCGTCCCGATTGGCAGCAAAGCCGGTTCGACCGCCGAAAAAGATCTCGTGACCAAACTCGTCGCTGATGTGAACGGCGTGAAGAGCGTGGCGAACAATATGTTCGTCGCGGAAGCTGCGAAATAATCCACACGGACTTGCTACGGTTGTCGCGTGAAAACGCTCCAGCCGAGGCGGGTCAAAACAACACAAAACAAAACAAAACAAAACAAAACCATGCTATACACCATCGCCGTCGTTCTCATCATCCTTTGGCTGCTCGGCCTCGTCACCAGCGTCGCAATAGGAGGCTTCATTCACATCCTGCTGGTGGTCGCCATCATCATGATCCTCGTGAGACTCATTCAGGGCCGCCGCCCGATTTAGAGCTCAAATCGAAAGCGCTTCTTTTCGCTCAATCCCGGAATACGACCGTCCGCTTTCCGTGCAGCAGCACGCGGTCGGAAAGGTGCCAGCGCACGCCGCGGGCAAGCGCCTGCTTTTCGCAATCGCGGCCGATTCGAAGAAGATCATCCGTATCGTGGAAGTGCTCCACGCGGATGACCTCCTGCTCGACGATTGGACCTTCGTCGAGGTCGGCGGTGACGTAGTGACAGGTGGCTCCGATTAGTTTTACACCGCGCTCCCAAGCTCGCTGGTAGGGGTTTGCGCCGACGAACGACGGCAGGAAGGAGTGGTGGATATTCATAATGCGGCCTTCCCATCGCTCGCAGACTTGGAGCGGTACAACCTGCATATATCGGGCGAGAACGATGAGGTCCGCACCGGCATCGGTCCAGATGCGCTCGATGGCTTCAAAGGCACCTGCTTTTGTCTCCGGAGTCACGGGGACGTAATGAAAAGGCAGCCCTTCGCGCTCGACCGTGTTGCGGAAATCCTCGTGGTTGCCGACGACCGCGACGATCTCGCAGCCGAGTTCCCCGGCTTTCCAGCGCCACAGCAAGTCAGCGAGGCAGTGCCCGAGACGCGACACCATGATAACAACGCGCATCTGATCGCTCTCGCGCCGGATGCTCCACTGCGCGCTGAGATCCGCCGCGACAGGCGAGAATTCCGCACGGATTTTGGCGAGCGGAAGCCGAAGCGTGTCCGTCTCGATTGCCATGCGGGTAAAGAACCAGCCGGTTTGCGGGTCGGTGAATTGATGCACTTCATCGAGATTGCCGCCATGTTCCGCGATGAACGCGGTGATACGGGCGAGGAGCCCGACGTGGTCGGGGCAGGAAAGTTTGAGCAGGGTCTTTTGCATCATGATGTCGCGAGAGGTAATATTAATTCAAACTCCGTCCAATACTCATCGGAGCGGGCCAGCCGCAGGTCGCCGCCGTGCGCGCGCGCAAGTTCTCTGGCAATGCTAAGGCCGAGTCCGTGACCTTTGAGATTCTCACCCGTATTACCGCGATTGAATCGTTCAAAGATTCGCTCCGAGTCCTCTGGAATAATGCATGGCCCCGTGCTGGCCACAGAAACAATGGCATACCCGTTTTCGGCGCGGGCGGTGACGCGAATGGAACCGTTCCGGCGGTTATATTTTACGGCGTTATCCCCAAGATTTTGCAGGATGATGGAGACGCGCCGCGCGTCCGCTTTTGCGATGAGGGAAGGCGGCAAGTCGTGCTCCACAGAAAGGTCGCTCTCCATTCCAAGAACCTCCATGTCATCGATCGCACCGGAAATTTGGGGGATCAGATCCAGAGCCTCGGGGCTGAGGTCGAGCCGCCCGGCATCGACTTGAGCGAGGAGAAGCAAATCTTCGCAGAGCGTGGTGAGACGGCGGGTTTGCTGGACCAATGCCTCCACGGTCTCACGCTCGGTGCCGACGAGATATTCGCAGGAGCGAAGTTCGCTCAGGCCTGCACGGAGGATGGTGAGCGGCGTCTTGAGCTGATGGGATGCGGCGGAGGAGAAGCGCTCGGAGGAAGAGTATGCTTTTTCGAGCCGATCAAACGACGCGTTCAACACGCGTGACAACCGCTCGATTTCATCCGTGGTATCCGGCACCGGGAGTCGTTCGCTCGGGCGTTCCGCGCTGATTCGCTCGGCGGCGGCTGTCATGCTCGCGATGGGGCGGAGGGCGCGCCATGCGACAAGGACCGTGCCCACGAGAACGAGGATGGCGACGACGGGGATCGCGACTTCAAAGGCGAAAGCGAGGTCTTTCTGCATCCCTTCCAGCGTCCCCAGACGGGTGCCGATACTGATCAAATAGCCATCATTGCTCATAGTAATGATCCGGCAGTTTCGCTCCGCCAACTCCTTGTCCTGAATTTGCACGACCGCTTCGCCAACTTTGAGCGAGCGCGGGTCAAAGTTCCGCCAGTTCGCGGACTGATAGAGATCGACGCCGCCCTTAATCCAAATGCGGATGTACCGCGAACGAACGGACGGTGGCAGGAATTCCCGTGTGAGCGGGCGCCGGGCGTCGATGCCTTTTGCAGTCCGGGCGGCGAGGTCCTTGAATATCTCCTCCGCATCCCTGCGCAGTTCCGTGTCGAGGTCGGCCAACTGGCGGTGGTAAATGTAGGGCCGCATGATCAACGGCAGAATCGCAAGCGAGATGGCGGATACGAGGGCCGCGTAAAGTCCGACCTTGAACTTGAGAGATAAGCGCATCGGTCCGGCGGGCTGGGACTAGGATGCGGGTGGAGCGTGCAGGACGTAGCCAACACCGCGGACCGTTTCTATCAATTGGTCCTCTCCCTCTTCGCACAGTTTCTTGCGCAGACGCATGATGAAGATCTCCACCGTTCGTGTGTCGTATTCGTGCTCCCGCTCCCAGATGCGCTCGCAGATTTCCTCGCGCGAAAATGTGCGACCCGGCTCCTGCATAAAGATTTGCAACAGCTCAAATTCCCGCGGCGAAAGGCTGATAGGAACGCCTGCGCGGGTCACGCGGTGCTTGCGAATGTCCATGCGGATATCGCCGATGTCGATAATCTCGCCCTGACTGGGCGAGGGAGCCCGACGTCCGATCACGTCCACACGGGCGAGCAGCTCCTCCATCGCAAACGGCTTTGTGAGATAATCGTCCGCACCGGCGCGCAGGCCCGAGACCCTATCTGCGACGCCGCTTCGTGCGGTGAGCAGCAGCACCCGTGTGTGGTTTTTGTCGGCCCGCATCTTTTTGAGCACCTCGAAACCGTCCATTACGGGCAGGTTCACATCGAGCACGACGAGGTCGAAATTGTTTGAGGAGATGGCTGAGAGCGCCGCTGCCCCGTCGAGGCGCGACTCGACCTGGTGCCCTACTTTTTCGAGTGCCCGGGCGACCAGAACGGCGATTTTTTCTTCGTCTTCGACTACGAGGATCCGCATGATGGGAAGGGATTTGCCAGCACTCGGGGATTTACGCCAGCCAGAATCGCAGCCGCCAGAATCTACGCACTACGCGGCGAGGTCCCCTACTCTCACGATGTTCGCGGGGGCGGGCTGTTCGTCAGGCTTCTCGCCCAGAGTGTAGCCCATTCGCGGGACGGTGTGGACCACTTTCCGCGCGAAACCGTCATCGATTTTCTTGCGCAGCCGCATGATGAAAACCTGCACAACGTTGGAACGCGGGTCGAAATGGAACTTCCAAACCTGCTCGCACAACTCCATCGGCGAAACGACACGATCCGGATTGCGGAGAAAATACTCCAGAGTGCGGTATTCACGATCAGTGAGACGAATCGGGCGTCCTTCGCGGGTCACGGTCCGGGTGACTCTATCGAGCGTCAAATCCCAGTACCTCAGCACCGCATGATCTTTTTGCGCGCCGCGGCGGACGAGCGACATGGCTCGAAGCGCCACTTCCTCGTGCGGAAACGAACGCGAGACACATTCATCGACTCCCTCGCGGAACGCCTTAATCCGTTCAGCGGGATCACCCCCAGAAGCGACCGCAATGACTGCGATACCTGGAACAGCGTTCCGCGCTTTTTCCA
>JAYSTZ010000191.1:0-1852 GCA_043719365.1 Verrucomicrobiaceae bacterium
TGGCGTCTGCGCTTCTTTAGGACGGTCGGTGACAAAGACGATGTCGTTGTTGCGCTTTGCCGCCTCTTCGCTTTGAAGCCCCCAAGCGCGACTCACCCATACGTGACACTCGGTCACGCCGCCGATTGCCCCACCCTGAATCAGCTCCACCACCCGACGGTAATTTTTCAGCGCATGAATCTGAGTGCCCATTTGCGTCGCCACACCCGCCGCCTTCGCAGCCTCGCGGATTTTACGAGTCTCCCACACGTTGTGGGTCAGCGGCTTCTCGCAATAGACGTGCTTTTTCATCCGCAGCGCGGGCAGAGTGGCGAACGAATGCGTGTGCTCGGCAGTGCTCACGGCCACCGCGTCGAAGTCCTTGAACTCGTCGTAGAGCTTGCGGAAATCGCTGAATGTTTTCGCGCCGGGATATTTCTTCGCGGCTGCCGCGAGGTTGTTCGCATTCACATCGCAAAGCGCGACGATATTTTCGCCGGCAGCGGCGATCTCGGCGAGGTTACCCGCGCCGCGTCCTCCACAGCCGATGATTGCGACATTGAGCTTATTCCCCGCCTGCGCCCGCACAAAGGCTGGCGCAACGGATGTGGCAAGGACGGTGGCGAGGAAATGGCGACGGCTGAAGGTTCTGGAATTCATAGCGCCTTGCGGTCTATCGCGCACGTTCCAAAGGCGCAAGGGAACACTTGCACCAAATCCATCAAAATAAGACAATCACACCATGAAACTCATCATCGCCTGCACCGTCGCAATCGCCTTCTCCGCCTGCGGAGAGAAGAAACTGAATCTCGGCGACTACCCGCTCGATACCTGCATAGTCACCGGCAAAAAACTCGGCAGCATGGGCGAGCCCTACGCCTTACAGCACGAAGGCACAAAGGTTTATTTCTGCTGCGAAGGCTGCAAAGAAGACTTCAACGCCGAACCGAAAAAGTTTCTCGCGAAGATCGAGGCAGCGAAAAAAAACAAGTAGTCTCGGCGTCAAAAAACACTGGACAAAGAGCGTGATGTGGTAATACATTACAGCATGAGTTACGTATTACACAGAACCAGCATGTCGTTAGACGAATGGACCATCAACGCCTTAAAGGAACTTGCCGAGCGACTTGGCACTTCCAAGGCCGAAATTGTCCGCCGCGCCGTGCGCAAAGCCAAGGAGGAAGCCGACCGGGAAGCCGGGCGGCCAAGCCCGCTTCAGGCTCTCGATTGGCTCCAAGAAGGCGGCGGGCTTACCGTTGCCGAGGGCGAAGCCTTCCGCGAGGAAGTCCACGCTGAGCGCCAAGCCAAACGCTATTGGTGGGAATAGTGACGCTCCATCTCGACACAAATTTGCTCATCGATCTCGTCACTGCCGGATCACCGCACATCACGCTGATCCGGCAGTGGCTGCGTGATGGGGAAAAGCTCGGCGCATCGGCAATTGCGTGGTCGGAGTTTTGCAACGGACCGCATTCCAAGGAGCAAAAAGACGCCGTTTTCAACGTCTTGGAAGGCCGCGTGGCAGACTTCACCTGCCGCGCCGCAGAAGATGCCTCGCGCCTTTTCCACCGCACAGGTCGCCGTCGCGGCTCCCATGCGGACTGCATGATCGCTGCCGCAGCAATGGCGGCAGGCGTCCCCGTCGCAACGCGGAACATCAAAGACTTCGAGCGCTTTATCCCCTTCGGGATGAAGCTGCGCGCTGTGCAGACTTAAACGCCTACGCAAAGACGCCGAGCGCGGGCTTACCTTTGTTCCCCACGGTAAATGGGCGGCCACTTGGGGCGATGACTTCTTTCTCGATGGGCATTCCTGCGGCCCACGCGATCGTTGCGTGGAAGTCGCCGGGCGTGACTGGATTATCCTTTGCTTT
>JAYSTZ010000192.1:0-4234 GCA_043719365.1 Verrucomicrobiaceae bacterium
CGCGGGCTACTTTGTTTTTCGCGAGCTACTTTTCCAACTCCGGCAGATACACGCTCGCTTCATTCTCCCGCAGCCGAGCCTTGAGTGGATTCTCGACAATGTATTTTCGGTAGTGATGAAACTGCGCCTCGCTGCGCACGATGTGGTCGTAAGTCTCCGCCTGCCAGAAATGCTCGCACTTTTCCCCGCCGAGCACTTTGTTGAGTTCGCGGGCCGTGAAGTGTTTCCACGAATAGCTCACGCCTTTCAGCCGCGTCTCGCCGATGAGTTGGACGAGGATGTGCGCGTGGTTGGGCATGACGACGAAGCCGCCGAGCCGGTAGCGCTCGCCGTCGAAATGCCGCAGCGCGCGGACGACGATCTCGCGGAGGTCCGGACGGCGCAGGAGGCAGTCGCCGTGGCAATCATCGAGGAACTCCTGCATCCGGCGGGAAAAGCGGGCGTGGTAAATGGCGGATTCGTCGTCCCGCAGGCTGGCGATGTGCGCGTGCCAGTCGTCGAGAGCGGGGTCGATGCCGTGAGCGCGCAGCCACGCATCGCGTTCGCTTTCCCACTCGCTGAGGACGCCCGCTGGGATGGAGTCCGCCGTGCGAAAAGTGAGGAAATAGCAGACACCCGGCTGCTCCCAGTGAGGCAGGTAACGCTGGCTTTTATCGACGGGAAGGTCTTTGCGGATGAAGGAGAATCCGTGCGGCATAATAGGGACTCGGTAGATGGCAGTAGTCGGTGGCTCGAGCAGAAAGTAGCCCGCACAGCGGAAAGTAGCCCGCGAGTCCCTTCGCGGCTCTACACCACTCGCGAAGCGACCAATCAATTGAAGTGCCGCTTCGCGGGAGTCGTAAAGCCGCGAAGGGATTGCCTTTCAGGCTACCTCCGGTTCGCGGGCTACTATGCTTCGCGGGAGTTGTAAGGCCGCGAAGGAATTCCTTTCAGGCTACCTCCGGTTCGCGGGCTACTTTCTCCGGGCTTCGGATCATTCCACTTTTAATCACACCCGGTGAGGTCGGCTCGCGGCGTTGCGGGTTTGCATTATTGGGAACAGCACGGCATTTCAACGGCGCGTGTCTTTTTTGAATCCGCTACTTCTGCTCGGTCTGCTCGGTGTTTCTTCGCCGATCATCATCCATTTGCTGGCGAAGAAGCAGATCAAGCGCGTGGTGTGGGCGGCGATGAAGTTCCTGAAAGTCACCGTGCAGCGCAATCAGCGGAAGATGAATCTCGAAGACATCATCCTGCTGATTCTCCGCTGCGCACTGGTCTGCATGCTGGCTTTCGCGCTGGCCCGTCCGGCGCTGAAGCAGAGCGGCCTGGCGATGCTTGGCGGAGGAGAAACGGCGTTCATACTACTGGATAATTCGGGTTCCATGTCCACGGGCGACGGTGCGGAGCCGCGATTTGAAAAGGCGCGCAAGGCGGCTGAGCAGGTGCTCGATTCGCTGCCGGGCGGTTCGAGTGTGGCGATGTGGCTGGTGAGCGATGTCGTCCGCGATGTCATCCCAAGACCCACCTATGATCTGGCGCTTGCCCGCAAATTCATCCGCGAAGCGAAGCGGAGTGATCAAGCGACGGATTTGCCGCACGCAATACGGCAGGCCATCGACGTAGCGCAGAGACTGGAACCGGCGCAGAAGCAGCTCTATCTCGTCACGGATGGACAGGCGACGGGATGGAAGGGAATCGGCGCGGTCCGAACGATGCTGGAGCCTGTGAGAAAAGAGATCCTCACCCGCGTGATTCTGGTCGGTGAGAACGAGGATCGGAATCTCGCAGTGACGGGCGTCCGGCTCGGCTCCGCGCTCGCTACGGTGAACCAGCCCTTGCGATTTGACGCTACGATTTCCAACTTCGGCCCCGAGGCTGCGGTGAGCGTGGCGGTCAGTCTCGCAATCGACGCTGAGCAACCTTCCGACGAGCAGACCATTGAGTCCGTGCCCGGTGGAGGGGAGACGCGTTCGATTTCGATGTTCGCGACATTTCGCGAGCCGGGCTATCATACAGTCACGGTCCGTATTCCCGGCGACCGCTGCACGTTCGATGACTCCCGGACGTTTGCCCTGAAAGTAATCGACGAAGTGCATGTGCTGCTCGTGGACGGACAGCCGGGCAGCGAGGCTCGGGAGAGCGAGGTCTTCTACCTCCGGAATGCGCTCACTCCCGTGCCTCTGGAAATGCGCGATCGTTTCTTCATCAAGACGAAAACCGTCACCGGTGGAGAGTTGGAATCGGTGCCACTCAGGAACTTCGACGCAGTGGTGCTGGCGAATGTCGTGGACCTCTCGACACCCGTGATGCAGGCGATGGAGAACTATGTGCGCAACGGCGGTGGACTGCTTGTTTTTCCCGGCGATCGAATCAGCACTGCATTTTACAATGATCGGATGCACAGCGAACTCGGGTTGCTCCCCGCTGCATTCGCCGAGCCGCGCGGGGAAGTTGCGACTCCCGACAAAGAGCGGACGTTTTTCCACCTTCAGTCCGGGAACTACACGCACCGAATCACAGAGCCATGGCGCGACCCGAACGCGGGATCGCTCGCCACGCCGCAGTTCTACCGCGCATTCACGCTGCTGCCGGCCAAGGCGAGCGATGTGCGCGGGGACGCAGGGGCCTCGTCCGTCGTGCTCAATTTCGCATCGGGCACTCCGGCGGTAATGGAGAAGACATTCGGCATCGGGCGCGTCGTTCAGTTTGCGAGCACTGCGAGCGCGCGATGGACGGACCTGCCGGTGCGGCCCGTATTTCTTCCGCTCATGCACCGCACGCTCGGCCACATTCTGGCGCGGCAGGAAGAGCGTCTAAACGTGCGGGCCGGCACCGTTTTTTCATACGCAGTGAGACCGGACCTCGCCAACCGACCATACGTGATCGCAACTCCCGGCGGCGGCAGCGTGACCGGGGTGGTGGAGGAAAAAGACGGCACGCCAGTCGTGAACGCGGGCACCACCGCAGCCTCCGGCGCATATACAACGACATTTGCGGACGATTCCGAGAGGCCTTTGCGGTTCGCGGTTTTCTCGGACCCTTCCGAGAGTGACCTGCGAGGGACTTCAGCAGCGGACGTGAAAGTGTTGGAGACTGTCGCGCAGGTCACCCAGTGGGCGCCGGGTGTGGATTTGAAACGGTCGCTTCAAACCGCCCGCACCGGCAAGGAAATCTGGCTTTGGTTTGCAGCGCTCGCACTGGCTCTTGCGGTCGCGGAGCTTGTGCTCGGGAATCGTTGGAGCCGGTCAAAGTAATGCGGATGAAAACTCCCTTTTGCCGGGCTGTCCGCAGCGCAGTCAGTTTTTTGAGACGCTCAAAAGTTCGCGCCGTCTTGCTTTTTGCTCTCAGTCGGCGGCGGCTTTGATCGCTCATCTCTCACCGCTTTTTCCGGATGCTCTGGCGCAGTTTTCGGCGTTGGCGGAGTTTGATGTTTGGGCGGGCGACGGCCACCACCACGCGGCCGCGGCCCATGACCCGCGCGATGCCGAAGGCCGCAAGCACCCGACGGGGCATTTGTATCTGCTCGATTTGCGCTCTCATTTAATGAGCCATCTCACGGTGGGCGACCAGGATGCTCGCCTCAAAGAGCACGATATGCGCGGCCTCAAACGCATGGACCTTCAAGCGCTGCGCATGGGCGCCGCGAAGGGCCGCAAAGTCATCATCGTCTGGGACCGCGCAGGGATCGATTTCCGCCAGTGGCACCATTGGAAGACAATGGGCGGGCTCTATTTCATCTCCCGCGAAAAGGAACCGTAGCGGAGCGGAGATAGCCAACGGCAAAACATGACGCTCGCAGTCTGCGGCGAGAATCGCTGGGACTCCACGGACGCTCTCAATGCAGGCGGCATCGCCGACGAATTGTGCATGCCATCCAGCGCAGGCGTGTTGCTGCGGCGCGTGCGTTTCCAGCGCCCGTATTCGGGGAGGAAATCGCCCTTTTGACAATGGAACTGACCCTGCCGCCCGGCCTCATCGCCGAGCTCTACCGCCGCCGTTGGTGCATCGAGAAAGCGTTCGATGAGTTCAAAAACAAACTCGGCGAAAAGAAAGCCTGGGCCACCAGCGCGACGGCCAAAACCATGCAGGCCCAGTTCATGTGCATCACCCACAACCTTCTCTTGTGGCTCGACCACCAAATGACCGTCGAACATGGCATCCACGACATCGCCGAAGATAAACGACGCGCCGAACGCTTCGCAAAGCTCATCGAGGCGGTGACTGCGGCGGGCCGCGTTTTACCATCGGCTTG
>JAYSTZ010000193.1:0-4232 GCA_043719365.1 Verrucomicrobiaceae bacterium
CAAGGCGTATGCTTACCTCATGCTGCCGCGCGACATGATGGGCAGCGGCGAAGCGCGCAAGCGCATCAACGCGATCAAGCAATATGGCTCGCTCGGCGCGGGATTCAAAATCGCGATGCGCGATTTGGAAATTCGCGGCGCGGGCAACATCCTCGGCACCGCGCAGAGCGGCCACATCGTGACGATCGGCTTCGATCTGTATTGCGCGCTGCTGCGGCAGGCCATTGCGAAACTCAAGGGCCAGCGCCCGCGCCATCGCATCGACGTGGCGACGAGCATCGACTTCCTCACGACCCGCGAAGCCGAATGGGCTGGGCGCGGCAAATCCACGGAAAAAGCCCCCGCATTTATCCCTGCCAGCTACATCGCCGAAACCCAGTTGCGCATCGCCGCCTACCGACGCCTCAACGAAATCACCACGCAGGAGCAGCTCGATCTCATCAAAAAAGAATGGCGCGACCGCTTCGGAAAGTTCCCGGAAGCCGCGACCAATCTCCTGCTCCTCAGCGAACTCAAGCTCAGCGCTGCCGCGCGAAAAATCACCGTCGTGGAAACCAAGGACGCACACAAGGTGATGCTCACAAGAAACGGCGACTTCATCCTGCTCGGCGGGAAGTTTCCGAGGCTCATGAAGCGACTCCCCGCGGACCGCCTTGATGAACTCGTGAAGCTCGTGCGGAGCTTCTAGCTGCAAGGGGCACAGTTCCGGCTAGAAATGCGCATCATGCTGCGCAAAGGCCGCACGTTTCACCTTATTTTTCTGCTGGCTACGTTGCTCGCCGCTGGGTTTCTCCAGTTCTTCGAGACAACTTTTTTCGCACGCCTTCAACTTCAGGCCGACGATTGGATGGCTGAGAAAGGCAGAAAGGCCCCGCAGAGTCCCGCGCTCGTTTATCTGGCCATTGACGAGCCGTCTCAGAGGCTGGAGGCAGATATCGATATTCCGGATTTACTAGAGCGCGGCCCTCACTCCGAAGCCGACCGGAAAGCGCTGGAGCACATGTCCGGCGCGTGGCCTTGGAATCGCGAAGTGTATGCGCTCGTGGTGGAAAAACTACTCGCCGCAGGAGCTCGTGTCGTCGCGGTGGACATGATGTTTCCCAAACCCGCAGCGGGCGACGATGCCCTGCGTGCCACCATCGAGCGCCATCGAGATCGGGTCGTCATCGCAGGCAATATCGTGCGCACCGATGAGCACACGGCCATGGATGACAAACGTGGCGGGGGTTCCCGTAAGTTCACGCCGCCCGCAGATACGATTGTTCCGGAGGTTCTCCGCTCAGCCGACGTCATCGCATTCGCGAACTTCACGGCGCTTGTGGACAACAGCGTTCGCGGCGCGGTCTTCCGCGAGAGTATTGATGACGTGGACCAAGCGACGACCGATGCGCGCGGGCACAAATGGCTTTCCCTCGCAGCCGCCGCGGTGAAAAAATCGGGGCATTCCCATTCGCTGCCGGACGACTTCGACTTGCATCGCATCCGCTTTGCAGGGCCTGCGGGCACGTTTCGCGCGCGATCGGTTTACGAGATATTTGCCCCAGCAATGTGGAAGGAGAACTTTGCGAGCGGTGAATTCTTCCGCGACAAAATTGTTGTCTTGGGACCACACGGAAATTGGACGCACGACGAGCATCTTACGACGCTGGGAATCATGCCCGGCCCCGAGCTTCACTTGAATGCAATCAACGCGGTGCTGACCGGCGAGTTTTGCCGGATGGTGTCCCGCACCTTGTCCGCTGTCTGTCTCGTCGGTTCCGCGCTGCTTGCATGGATTGTAGGGATGCTCATCCGCAAACCCGCACTTCGCTTGATGTGCATCCTCGCGGTTCCAGCGCTCTGGTGGGCGCTGGCGATGCAGCTCTATAATCGGACGGGCGACTTCCTACCGACAGTCGCCCCGGTTCTCGTTTTCCTGCTCATCGGCATCAGCGGAATCGTCGCGGACCAGGTTTTTGATCGGCTGGAAAAAGCCCGCGTCCGGCGCACGCTGGAGCGGTATGTGTCCAAAAATGTCGTGAGCGGCCTCCTCAATCGCCGCGATGAGTTTGCCGCCGGAATTGTAATGCCGATCACGATCCTGTTTTCCGACATCCGCAACTTCACGCGATTCAGCGCACAAACGGAGCCGACGGCCCTCGTCGCGCAGCTCAACGAATACTTCGCCGAAATGGTGGAGTGCGTCTTCGCCCACGGCGGCACCGTCGATAAATTCATGGGCGACGCCGTCATGGCAGTCTGGGGAAATGCGACCAGCCTCGGCATTGAAAACGATGCACAAAACGCGACGCAATGCGCCTTCGCGATGCACGCCGCGCTTTCCAAACTCAATCACCGCTGGTCCGCCGACGGCCGCCCGCTCTTCGATATCGGCATCGCACTGAACCACGGAAATGCGGTCGTCGGAGACATCGGCTCGCCGAACAAAATGGAGTTCACCGTCATCGGCGACGCCGTGAATGTCGCATGGCGGCTCCAGGAACGAACGAAGGAACACCCCGGCGAAATCGTCATCGGCGACACGGTCACCGCATTGATCGCCGGCAAGTTCCGCACTGAGCCCGGCGGAGTCATCCGGGTGGGCGATTCAATCGATGTCCCCTACTCCATCGCCCATCTCTCCGCATTAAAGTCAGACACAAGAGCCGCTTAAATCACGGCATTTTCTTCGGAAGGACCGCCCCTCTACCACTTCATCGACTTCACTGCGCCGTACTGCGTGCTCGTCTGCCCGTATTGCCCCTTCACCGCCTCCTTCACCGATTGGAACTTCCGCTCCAGACACGAGTCGCCCTCGTAATACAGCGCAAGGCGCGCTTCGCGGGCGGACGTGAGCTGCGTATCCAGCGTGCAGATAAATGAATTCAGCCCCTTAAACTGCGACAGCACCCCGCTGAAAGTCGGAATCGAAATCGCAGCGGACGGCGGCGCGTAAGGCGTGCAAGCGCTGATGGCCGTGATGAATCCCTCCAAGTGCGCGGCGAGTTCTACATACGCTTGTTCGCCTTTGCTGCGCGCCTTATTCGGCGGGGTCGGCGGCTCGCCGGGGGCCGGTGCCGGCGGGAGTTCCACCTTGGTCGGCGGGGACATTCCGCGCATCTTATCTGCCGCCATTTTCACCGCTTTGAACTGTGTCGCCCATGCCTTGTTGGACTTCACAAAACCCACGGCCTGCGTGACTGCGGCCCGCACGGACTTCACCAGCGCGATGCGGGCGGTGGAGTTATTCGTGTAGTTGATGACGAGCGTCTCGACGTTGCTATTGGCCGCCGACACGCCGCCGATGAAGGTGTTAAAATTCGTCGCATTGAGCGAGGTATCGACAGGAGCAAACGTGGGCGTAAACCCAGCCGTCGTGTCGCGCAGGCTCTGTGACTTGCCCTCGCGGTCCCGGAAAGATGTTTCTGATAGTGCCATAAGTGAGATAAGTAGGAAGGTAACGAAGCACGAGCTAGAGAAAAACCCAAGTCGCACACACGACTCGGTCGCCCGCATGGAAGACCGTTAGCGCCACGGCGAAGAAGTGCAAGACATTTCTTTAGAAATGTTTTGCCTTAGAGAGGACTGGCGACGTATTTTTGAGGAACGGCGAAGCGTTTTATACGACTGGCGAGCCATTATGGAGACTTGGAAAGCCGTAAACGAAGACCGGCAAGCCGTGAGAGAGTATAAAAGGCGAAAGTGGTCGTTCATTACGCGCTACTGGTCCTATAAAATGCGGCTCGGGTTGGCTGCATCGTTCATCCGTTTCGCGCATCTGCGTTACGGGTTCTGTAGATGCTCCAAGTTGCCCTTGACGGTGATAGTATTGGGGTGCCCAGAGCCTAGCGACTTCTCAAAAATGCGCACCGCGTCCTTCATCAGTGGCTCCGCCTCCGCCAGCCGATTCGTCTCCTGGAGCAACAAAGCGAGGTTGTTGAGGCGGATGGCGACATTGGGATGGTCGTGGCCGAAGCTGGCTTCGTCGATGGCAAGGGCGCGTCGCATCAGCGGCTCCGCCTCCGACAGTCGGTTCGTGGCATTGAGCAACGTAGCGAGGTTGTTGAGGCGGATGGCGACGTTGGGATGGTCCGGGCCGTAGCTGGCTTCATCGATGCCTAAGGCACGCCGCATCAGCGGCTCGGCCTCCGCCAGCCGGTTCGTGGCCTGGAGCAACGTAGCGAGGTTGTTGAGGTCACGGGCGACATCGGGATGGTCCGGGCCGTAGCTGGCTTCATCGATGCGCAAGGCAC
>JAYSTZ010000194.1:0-4231 GCA_043719365.1 Verrucomicrobiaceae bacterium
GCCACCCATGCTTGCAGCGTACAGGCCGACACTGCGCGCACCGTGCCGCCGCAGTCGATAAAACGCCGGTCTGTGCGCCCGACTTCGGTGATGTGCGCATGCACGGGGATGAAGCCGCCGTCCGGCAGGACAAAGCGCAGCTCATGCTGTGGTGAGGATTTCAAGTGGTCGCGGAATTCGGATACTTTCATTGGTTTTATTTTTTGATGTTCGTTTGAGATTTGATGGCCTTGCCCTTGGCTGGTGCACAGCACGCCAGCGCTGTTTCGATCCACGCGACGTCGCTCTGAATCGCCTTCAGTGCTTTGAGGTCTTTCTTAAAGACCGGCTCCGTCTGCGCGCAGTCCTGAAGGCATTTGAGGTTTTTCTCCAGCTCCGGCGTCCGCTTTGCAGGCAGGCAGTAAATCATCCAGTTCTGGTGCCGTGCCGAGGCAACCATGCCCCGCTCTTTCAAGTAGGAAAGATGCTTTGAAATCTTCACCTGCGACTCACCGAGCAGCGATTGAAAATGGCACACGCACAACGGCCCCTGCGTGAGCAAGTGGAGCATACGCAACCGCGTCTCATCGCAAAAACACTGATAGATTTGAACCAGTTCCATGGGAGCTATATTCTCTTCCCGGTATATTCTGTCAAGGGGATAGTAAAGACATGATTCGCTCTTTGAGATGATGAATCCGGGGCATGCAGAACGGGCGATGCGAGCAGTTTTTTTCTTGCACGGCCTGCTGGCATTGCTCGCCAGAACAATCCGCCTGTCCCCGCCGTTCCTATGTCATTTTTGCGTGGACCGGCGACGACTGGGAATCTTGACATGCAGGCACATCCGACATGCCGCGAATGAGGGCCTTCGGCGCTGGCGGGCGGAGCGCGGGGGTGCTGATTTTATCGAAACCACGATTCTTCATACGACCAGTCGGCTGAGGGTTCCCGATATCCCTTGAGGACCCGTCGTGGTTCACCTAAAGCCGTATCCAGTGAAAGAACTCCTTTCAAAACATATTCAGGTCATCGGAGTCGCCGCGCGGCTGGTGACTGCTGCCTGTGTCACGGGCTTTCTTTACTACGGGAGCACGGTCTTTATTCCGCTGGCGCTTGCGTTGTTGATTGCCTTTGCGCTGAACCCGGCGGTGCGGAGGTTGATGACGTGGCGGCTGCCGCGGGCCGTGAGCGTGGCGATTGTGGTCACGGCGTTTGTGGTTTTTCTCGGAGGGCTGTCGTGGTTCATCGGCGGACAGATATCGGGCTTTGCAAAAGAGCTGCCGCTTTATCGGAACAACATCGTGGTGAAAGTCCGCGAATTCCGGGGGATGTTCTCGGGCGGCACGCTCGATAAACTCCGCGCGACGGTGAAAGATGTGAGCGAGCAGACGGCGACGACTCCGGCTGAATCGCCTCCCGCGCCGGCACCGCCGAAGGAAACGAGCTTCGAGGAGTGGCTGTCATCGGCGGGGGCGGTGACGGACCCTGCGACGACGTTGGGACTGGTCATTCTGCTGGTGGCGATGATGTTGCTCCAGTGGTCGGACCTGAGGAGCAGGATCTTCGGATTTCTCCCCGGCAATGTTTCGCACACGACGCAGGCGCTGGCGGACGCGGGGAAGCGGGTGGGGAACTATCTCTTTTTGCAGTTCGTGTACAACTCGACATTCGGCGTCATCATCGGGCTGGCCTTGTGGGCGCTGGGCGTTCCTTACTCCGCCCTGTGGGGGCTGTGCGCGGCGTTGTTCCGTTACATCCCGTATGTGGGGCCGTTCTTCGCGGCACTACTGCCGATTTTGGTGAGCCTTGTGACGAGCTCCGGATGGTCGCAAGTCGTCTCCGTGGGTGTGCTCTTTTTGGTGCTGGAGATCATCAGCAACAACTTCGTCGAGCCTTGGCTTTACGGCACGAAACTAGGCATCTCGGAAATCGGCATCGTGATGACCAGCGTGGCCTGGGCGAGCATCTGGGGCCCGATTGGTCTTCTGCTCGCGACGCCGCTCACCGTGATTCTTGTCGTGCTCGGCACCCATGTCCCCTGCCTCGCGTTTTTCGCGACGCTGCTGGGAACGGAGAACGCGTTTTCCGATTCGCAACAAATCTACCAGCGACTGCTCGCGGGTGACTCGGTGGAGGCTGCAGAGCTGACCAACAAACATGTGCGGAAGCGTGGAGTGAGCGAGTTCACTGCGGATGTTTTGCTCCCCGCGCTCAATCTTGCGCGACGGGATCAGCTCTTGCGATGGCTCAGCCAGGAAAGCGCCGATCATCTGTTCGAGGAAATCAAGGCGATCGCCGACGAGATCAAAACCTTCGATGAAACGGAAGGCCTGGTCATCGCGGAAAGCAGCAAGGAAAGCGCCGCGGGAAGCGTCATCCTGTGGTCGGCTTGCCCTTTCACCGATGCAGCGCTGCCGCTTTTGCAACGTGAGATGCAGCCCCCCGATGGCACGCTGCAATCGATTCGCTCCACGGAACTGATGGGTGGGGTGCTGCAAAGCCTCGCCGAGCGCACCGGGAATGCGATGGCGGTGACGGTCGTCCACCTTTGCGAGGTGGATACGCCCCGTGTGGCGGGGATGATGAAGCGCCTTTCGCGCGCACTTCCGGGCGTGGCGATTCAAGTGGCCCGCTATGGAGCCAAGCCGTTCAGCGTGGAGGAAAGAGCGATGCTCACAGAATCCGGAGCCTCCGCGCTGGCATCCACCCCCGCAGAGGCAAAAATCTGGATCGCTGCCTATGAAGGAATGGCGAAGCCCGCGGCTGGGTGACGACTGCGGCGGAGGTGTTACAGGATATTCCTTCCAAAACCTCCGATTTCAAGTCATCCAAATGGCATGGCAGATGCACCAGAAATTCCAGAAGCAAACGACCCGTTTGAAAAGCGGGCCGCGGTCACCATCGCGATTCTCGCCGTCGTCCTCGCAGTAATCGGCAACAAGGGCGACAACGCGAAGACAGACGCCATCATCAAGACGAACGAGGCCGCGAACCAATACTCCTACTACCAGGCCAAGGGCATCAAAGGCAGCATCGCTTCCGCAGAACTGGAATTACTCACCTTGCTCGCACCCCCGCAGACCGCCAGTGCGGACCTCGCGAATGTATCGGAGCGGCTCAAGGCCGATGATGAGCGTTACAAGTCCGAGCAGGCGAAGATTAAAGCGGACGCCGAAGAGGCAAAAAAAGACGCGGAGGTCGGATCGAAGATCAACGACCGTTGCGACCAGAGCTCGCTCGCTTTGCAAATCGCCATCGTCATCGCCTCGGTCTCCATCCTCGCCCGGTCGCGCGCACTCTGGATTTCGAGCATCGTTCTTGGAATCGTCGGGAGCGGAATCGGAGTCATGGCCTTTCTCATCTAGCGTTCAATCGTTACAATGCCGTGAACAAGTTTTCCCCCGGTCGGTTGCAGGTTCCTGATTCAGCACTGAAGCCGCCCGCCATGTCCGCATCCGCAATACTTGCAAAGGGTGCCAACGGCTTTGAAACCACGCATTGGAGCATGGTGCTGCGGGCAGGCGGCGATAGTGCGGCTTCGGATGATGCGCTGGAGAAATTGTGCCATTCTTATTGGCCGCCGATTTATTCGTGGGTTCGCTCGCAGGGCCACGGCATTGAGGAGGCGCAGGATCTGACCCATGAGTTCTTCGCGCGAATGCTCCGGTATGGATCGGTGGCACGGGCGAATCCGGAGCAAGGGCGCTTTCGCTCGTTCCTGCTTGGCGCGTCGAAGCATTTCCTCACCAACGAATGGCCCCGCGCGCGTGCTCAGAAACGGGGCGGTGGGCAATCTCTCTCCTCCCTCGATTCCGTGGAGGGTGTCGAGTAATTCGTGATTTTTAGATTCCCAACAGTCTGACCTTGGGTAGCGTGTTGGAAACAATACGCCTTATGAATCTCACCTCGAACCGTCGTCCTCTCGTTCTCGATCGTAGTTTTACCCGCATCGTCGCCGGGGCTCTCGCGTGCCTCTCGGCGCACGCTGCAACTGTCACCTGGGACATCACGCCCGGGACGGTCGGCGCGGGCGATAGCGCCATCACTGGCGGCGCGGGGACTTGGAACCTCGCAAACGGAAACTGGACCGCCGATGCAGGCGTGAACAACCTCGCGTGGACGAATGGCGACAGCGCGATTTTCGGCGGAGCCGGTGGTTTGGTGACGCTCGGCGCGGCGATCACGGCGGATGATATTACGTTTTCCACGGCGGGCTACAGCATCGCTGGCGGGACACTGACGCTTGCGG
>JAYSTZ010000195.1:0-4220 GCA_043719365.1 Verrucomicrobiaceae bacterium
GGATCGAGTGCCAGCATTTTTTCCAGCGCGCCGGCTTCGAGGCTCGCGAAGAGTTCCGCGGAGCACACCGCGCCGTATTTGATCACCTCGGCCATGCCGCTGCGGATTTCGCGCGGCCCGAGCGTGCGCAGCGCATCCAGATCGCACACCACGAGCCGCGGCTGGCTGAATGCGCCCATGATGTTTTTCACGCCGCCGAAATTGACCGCCACCTTCCCGCCCACGCTGGAATCCACCGCCGCCAAGAGAGTCGTGGGAATCTGCACAAACGGAACCCCGCGCCGAAATACCGCCGCCGCAAACCCACCCAAATCCCCGACAACTCCACCACCCAGCAGAATCACGAGCGGGATGGAGCCGGCGTCGGGAAACTGCCCCAGCATCCCCGCGCAGGCCTTTGTGAATTCATCCCAATTCTTCCCCTGCTCCGTCGCAGGAATATCGTGGCGCACCACGCGGCGAAATCCGGCGCGGGCAAGGGAGTCGCTTATGATTTCAAAATAATGCGCACCGACCTCCTCATTCGTGATAATGAACGCGTCTCGTTGCGACATGCCATTCTCCCGAAGCGCAGCCCCCAATCCCGGCAGCATGTTTGACCCGATCAAAATCGGATATTTTCGGGCACCCAAATCCACCAACACGCGCGCAGTCGTCATTGCACACCGATAGCGGGAAAGCCCCCGCCGCGGCAAGAGAAGCGTTATTCGGCGCGTCGCTAGGGAATTTCCTCTCGCGCCGCCAGAGCGTGCCGAGCATCAATTCGCAGGCGCGCCATTTACAATGTGCCACGGCTGCGCACAATGGCGGTTGTCCTTTGATTTATGAAACTTCGCACTATTCGAGCAGACCGCACGCGCACGATTCGCTTCCGCAAAAATCACTGTGGCTTTGTCGAGCCGCTGGAGTCCCGTATCGCACCTGCTTCGGGACTGGATGCCATCTTCTCGACTGGCTCTCTGATTGTCGTTGATTCCGCAGGTGCGGCTTCGGATGCGGATCTGACCATCTCGCTCAATGGCGCGAACATTCGAATCACTGACCCGTCGCAGAATTTGACTGCGGTCGGCGGCGGCACTCAGATCGACGTTCACACGGTCGAGTTCGCCTTTAGCAGCATCACAAGCCTTTTCCAAGTGAACGCAGGTTCCGGCGATGATTCGCTCTTGATCAATTATTCCGGCGGAAATCCGACTCCTTCCGCTGGCTTCAATTTCGACGGCGGTATCGGCACAGATACCCTTGTGGCAAGCGGCGGAACAGCGACGTCCATCACCCATGCTCCGATCACGTTCGACACCGGCGGGTTTATCGTTGATGGCGCACCGGTCCTTTACGACGGCATCGAAGACTTCACCGAGTCGCTCGATTCCCCGTTCCGCTTTTTCGGCTTCGATACGGCAGCGGACGTGATCAGCGTCGCAAGTGGACCGGGGTTGCTGAACACGCTGAGTTCGACCAACAGTCTTGCCATTAAATTCGCAAGCCCGTCGGCGTCACTTTTTATCAATTCCGGCGACGGGGATGACACGATCACCATCGACTCGATCCATCCCGGTTTTACCGGCACCTTGCTTATTGATGCCGACACGGGCATTGACACCATCAACATCGGCGAAGCGGTTATCGGCAGCGGCATCGACTTTACTGCGGAGGTGATCAACGTCCAATCTCAGTTCAAGCCGGGGTCGGCGGATGCAATTTTCCGCGGAGGTTCGGCGGGCTTTCAGTCCACGTCGGGGTTCACCTTCAATATCAGCGGAAGCGGCGCCACGCCCTCTTTTGGGGCTGTGCAGGTCTTCGGTGCCATCGACCTCACGGGCGGTGAACTCAACGTCGCGTCTTCGCTCACGAGCCTCCCGACCGCACCGCTTGTTCTCGTTTCAAATGATGGAACCGATCCCATCACAGGCATTTTCAATGGATTGCCGAACGGCACGTCTCTCACGATCAATGGCGCGACTTTCTTGCTCTCGTACTTTGGCGGCGATGGAAATGATGTGGTGATCAGTCCCGTGGCTCCGGTGCTCCCAGGTGTGATCAACCTCGGAGCGCTGAACGGTTCCGATGGCGTCATCCTTTTTGGGCAAAACAACGGCGACCACCTCGGGCGGAGCGTCAGCAGCGCGGGTGATGTGAACAAAGATGGTGTGGACGACTTTATCGTGAGCGCCGAGGGTGTCGATCAATCCGGAACGCCCGACGCAGGTGCAGCCTACATCGTCTTCGGGACAGATGGTGGAATCCCGAATCCGCTAAACCTCGCCACACTCAACGGCAGCACCGGATTCAAAATCGAGGGCGCCTCCATCACTCAAGAAGTAGGCCTCTCCGTGAGCAGAGCGGGCGATGTGAATGGCGACGGAATCGATGATATCCTGGTGAGTTCCACAGAAAGCTCGGAAGACGGGGCGACGTATGTCGTGTTTGGGCGCTCCGGTGTCTTTCCTGCCAGCCTCCGCGTCACATTACTAAACGGAACGGATGGCTTCAAAATCACCGGGCTTTCGAGCAACGAACAGTCATCGCACGTATCCAGCACCGCAGGCGACATCAATGGCGACGGAGCTACGGACATCTTGATCGGAATCGGCGGCGGGTTCAACGGCGACGCGGTCGCGAGCGGAACGGCCTATGTCGTGTTCGGACGGAAGAGCGTTCCGTTTTCCTCCGTCGTGAACCTTTCCGCACTGAACGGAGCCGACGGTTTTAAAATCAACGGTGAAAGCGGCGGCAACAATTTCGGAGGCAGCGTCAGCACCGCCGGCGATATCAATGGAGATGGACTCGACGACATCATCATCGGAGCAAGCGAGGCTGTGTATAACGACAGCATCGGCGGCGGAGCCTACGTGGTCTTTGGAAAACGCACCGCATTTCCAGCCACACTGAACGCATCCGCGCTCGATGGGCAAAAAGGCTTCAAGGTTTTCGGGCGGAACGAAGCAGACTATCTCGGAACAAGTGTCAGCAGCGCTGGGGATATCAATGGGGACGGCATCAGCGACATCATCATCGGCGCACCGCAATCCAACCCTGACATGGCCGGGCCGGGATTCGGCTACGTAATCTTTGGCAAGCGCTCGGCATTTCCATCCGTCCTGAGCCTCTCGACACTCAACGGTGCCAATGGATTCGCACTCCAAGGGGAAATCAGCGGCGATTTTGTCGGTAAGAGTGTTGGCAGCGCGGGAGATTTTAATGGCGACGGCTACGGCGACATCATCGTCGGCGCGGAGCGTTCCGGTACTGGCGGTGCGGGATATCTTGTATTTGGGCGGCCTGCGGGGTTCCCCCCCACCCTTCCACTTTCCACACTGAACGGCACAACGGGCTACAAATTCATCGGTCCCGTTTCCGGCGGTGGTGCGGGTGCCAGCGTTAATGGTGCGGGCGATGTGAACGGCGACGGCAAGGCCGATATCATCATTGGCGCTCCGATCGGCGGCGGCCAGTTTCCCGGTGCCGGCAATGCTTACGTCGTCTTCGGCAACGGTGCGGTGCATCCGCTGCCCACGATCAAATCCGGAGGAAAAACCGCCACCTTTCTAGACACCGACGGCGAGGTGGTAAGCGTCACCGTGAGCAAAGGAAAAATCACTCAGGACATGCTCACTTTCGGCCCGGGCGGCGGTCTTTTTTTGGTGGACCTGAATGTTGGAAATACGTTCCAACAAGGGGCTAATATCACCTTCGCCGTAAGGAAAATTCCCGGTCTCGACGGCGTCGTTCACGTCGGTGCAATCAGCGGACTTGGCCTCAATCTAGGGAAGGTGAAAGTCACCGGCGACCTAGGTCAAATCGACGCAGGCAACGGCAACCCGCTAAAGCCCGCGTTGAAATCCCTGACTGTCGGAAGCCTCGGAGTGTTGGGTGCCGACATGCAAATTCCCGGAACTTTCAACCCGCTCACCAGCGACATCTCAGGAGGCCTCCCGAAATTCACGATCCTTGGCAACCTCAACCTCGCGACCATTAATGTTCTGGGTGCGCTTGGAAACATAACCATCGGCGGAGATTTTCTTGGCACGGGAGCCCTGAGTCTCTCGCAGCTTCAAGGACTCGCAGCACTCGGACACGGAGTCATTGCGCCAGTCGCAGGCGGCACCACGCTGGCAAGTTCAGGCCTCAACGCGGGCAGTATCGGCTCGATTAATATCAAGCAGTCGCTCACCAACGCCGCGATTAATTCGTCCGGCAATATCGGCAGCGCGAACATC
>JAYSTZ010000196.1:0-4218 GCA_043719365.1 Verrucomicrobiaceae bacterium
TTCCACACCACCCGGCCGTCTTTTTCGTCGAGGCAGAAGATAGAAACGTCTCCAGCGGCGGCAGCTTGGAGATAAATCCGCTTGCCCCACAGCACGGGCGACGAGTGTCCCGTGGGGATCGCGGTTTTCCAGACGACGTTCTTGTCCGGGCCAAATTCCACCGGTGGCTCGACCCGGTCAGTCGCCACAGCCAAGCCATCCGTCCCGCAAAACTGCCGCCAGTTCGTTTCAGCGGGGCCGAGGGGCGCGATAGCGACGGAACGCAGTGCGACAAAAGCGTGTTTCACCACGCCCGTGTAGTTCCCGGCGCGAAGTCGAACAAGTGGGAACAGTTGCCGATGAGAGCCGTCAAAATGCGCGCCGTCGCAGTCGAACTCCAACGGTTTCTATTGCTCCTTTTCCTCGCCGGACTTCCGGGTTTTCAAGCCATGGGATTCGCGGAGGAATTCGAGCATTCGCTGCTCGTATCCGTCGCCCTTCTTCGGACTCTTGGCGAGTGCGTCCAATTGACTGAGATACGGCGTGATTTCCACGCGGGACCAGTCGAGAACGTTGAGCGCCATGAGGGTGCTCGGCGGATGTTTCTGCAAAGTGTCGATGAGCGATTGCTGTGCTTTTTCCGGCTTGCCCGTCTGGATCAACGCCCATGCGGTCATTGCACTGACTTCACCGCATTCATCGTGGAGCACGGTCTCGAGCGCTGTCTGCGCGAGCGCGTCGGCTTTGCCGAGCATGAGCAGACCTATCGTGCCCCAGTAGCGAAGGCCGGAGTCTTTGCTCCCGAGCAGCTCGATAAACCGCTCGGTATTCGCGGGATTTTTCGCGAGGGCGAGGTCGGCGGCATCGAGATACGCGGGGAGATCGTAGAGCTTTGGGTCGCGCACCATTTGGTAAACGGTCGTCTTGTTTTCCTGAGCGCGGCGGTCGCGCTCGAACTCGGGGAGCAGGCCGCTGTCGTGTATGGCGAGCTGCCATTCGCGCAACTTCGAGCGCATCGTGTCGAGCGTCTGCTTGTGCTCCGGTTTGTCGGCAAGATTCACCACATTATCAGGATCGGCCTGCATGTCGTAGAGTTCCTCGGCAGGCTTGAGCCCAAAGAACCGACCGGTCACCTCGTCGGTGCGGTGATTCTTGAACGCATCCTGCCACGATTGCGTGGCAGCCATCTTCCACAGGTAATCCAGATGCTGGCCCCACGGGACATACGGCATGTGGTTTTTGATATAGGCGTAGCGCTTGTTGCGCACGGCGCGCTGGCTGTCGAAGCGTTCGTCCATCCGATCTCGAAAGCTGAATACATACTCCGGCTCTGGCTCGGATTTTGGCCCGAGAAAAATGCGGCCTTGCATGACTGCGGGCACTTCCGAGGCGGTGAGGCTCAGCCACGTCTTGGGGAGGTCGATAAAGCTGACGAGGCGATCCACGGTGGTACCCGGCTTTTCCGCAGGCCAAAGGTTTTTGAACTTCTCAGGGATGCGAACGATGAGCGGCGCGTGCACCCCGCTGTCAAAAAGGAAGCGCTTGCTCCGCGGCATTACGCCACCGTGGTCGGAATTGAAAATCACGACCGTGTCGTCTGCGAGCCCTGCATTTTCAAGCGCAGCGAGCGCCTTGCCGACCGCGCCGTCCATCTTCTCCACGGCGTCGTAATACTTCGCATAGGTCATGCGGATGGGCATTTCGTCGGGGTGGTATTTGCTCAGTGTCACCTCGCCGGGAGAATGCCGTGTCTTTGTGACATCACCATGCGCGCTGCTCTCGTGCGATTCGTTGAAATTGATCACCTGAAAAAAAGGCTGCCCCGGTTTCCGCTTAGTCCACGCCGCCTCCACGCCGCTGTCCCAGCACGCCGTGTCCGCGCGGCCACCGATGTTGTAGTCGGTCTTCGAATGATTCGCCGCGTAATAGCCGCCAGCCCGGAGGTAGTCGGGGTAGTATTTGATGAGGTCGTGCGGGATCACGTAGCGACTGCGCATCGCTTGCGTGCCCGTGGAAACTGCATGGATACCGGTGATCCATGTGCTCCGCGAAGGAGCGCAAACCGGCGCGCAAGCAAAGGCGTTCGTGTAACGGAATCCCTGTTTTGCGAACGCGTCGATGTTCGGCGTCTTCGCGTCAGGATTCCCGTAACACCCGAACCAATCCACACTCGAGTCTTCGCAAACAAGCCAGAGAATATTGGGTTTTACGTTTGGCGCATCAGCCGCGTGAAGTGCGGCCAGCGGCGCGAATGCCAGCGCAACCAGAGCGATGACCGGGCGCGTAAATGTGGAAGTCAAAAATAGCGTGCGTTTCATTGTTATATCGATTGTTTGAGCGAGCTGTTTACCACCGATACTCGAGCGTCAGCGTGGAGCGGCCTTTCGGCAGTGAGAGAGGGATCAGCACGTCGCCGTTTTCGCCTTCGCGGACGACGCCTTTGTGGTCGCTGGTGATGCGCACCTGAAGTTTGTCCGCAGTGAATGAGCGCCCCTCAGACGCAGTGATTTTCTTTCCCGCAGCGGCGCGGAAATAGAACGGGGATTGCTCGACGGGCGTGTCGAAACGGAGCGTGCGCTTGAAGTAGGCGTTGCCGTCCTTGTCGCGCGCGTCCTCGAAGAAATCCTCCACCGCAATGTCGCCGTATTCGTAGCGCAAAGTCGGCCTGCGTACGGCGTCGAGCGTGTAGCCGCGGAACTGGTACCCGTGGTCCTGCGGGAAGGCGTGATTGGTTTTGCCTTTGTAGGGCCAGTTGTCCTCCAGCGAAGCCAGGCGGTGGAACGGAATGCCGGGCGGGAAGGATATCGTATCGGTTCCACTCGGACGGAAGCGCCCCAATTCCACGCTGGCGAACTCGCCTTTCCAGAGCTGACGCAGCGCCATTTCGCCGGAGTCGAATGCGAGGCTGATGCGCTCGGGATAGCCGACGCCGATGCCGCGATAGCCGACGGGGCTTTGCCCTCGGCATATTTCGGTGGTGTCGCCGACGCGCAGTTCGTTGGACTGCCGGGAAAGGCCGATCGGTTTCTTCGCGCGCAACCCGTCTCCGAGGTAGCTCCAAAGTGCCTCGATTTGCAGCGCCGTGTCACCGCCGAGGATGGCCGGGCGCGTGGACTGTCCGTCGGGCCAGAAGCTTGGCATGATGACTGTCGGGTGAAAGCGCGACGGCTGCCGCATGTAGAGCGCGAACCAGTTCTTTTTCAGCCGCTCGGTCACACGCCCGATGTCGAGCGCGCTCATCTCGCCGGACTTCTGCCCGTTAAATTCATGGCACGCGATGCAGCTCAGCCCGTTCGTGCCGATCATTTCGTAGCCGGCGGCTTTGGACTCCTGGATGTTCGCGACCTTCGGCAGCACAGCGGCTTCGAGCTGGTCCACTTTGGCGAAGAGTTCCACGAGATGCCCGACGTTGGCCTCGCCGAATTGCGGCATCGCGGCATCCACGTAATCGCGCTGGCGCTTTCCGCGCAGCAGCACTTCGGCGATCCACTCGGGCGTAAGCTTCGCGCCGACGTGCGAAAGCGGAGGCGGGATGCGGCCCTGATCGCCGAGCGCAGGCTGCGTGCCGGTGAAGAGCACATTGCGCTCCGGAGCAACGCCACCCAGTCCTGTACGCTCGTGACAGGCGATGCAGTTGAAAGTGACGAGCGTCTTTGCGATTTGCTGGCTGTCGTCGAGCTGCGGCTTTTCCGCAATGGGCAGCGCCTTTGCGATGAGCGTGCGTTGCTCCGCGCTGAGATCAAAACGCGGCCACGCGCCGGCGGCTTCGCTCAGGCATCCGCGCGAGGCGGCGAGCTTTGCGAAAGCGATGCCCGGCGTGGCTGAAACTTTGAGATCATCGTGGCAATTTGAGCAGCCGAGTTTGCCGAACTGCTCTCGCCCACGCGATGCGAGAGCGGCGTCCACTTTCAGCGGAGCAAACGAAGCGATGGGCTCTTTGGAAACCGACAGCAGCGCCGAGGGAATCGGCCCGCGCTTGAACTGCGGTCCTTGCATCTCGCACGAGAACTTCGCCTCGCGTCCGGTATGGAAATACGTGAGCTGAATCGAGTGCCAGCCGACAGCGAGTTCCGCAGCACCTTCCAGTTGCTTCACTCCGCGTCCGTCACTTGGCTGCTGCTGTACGATTTGATTCCCGTCCACGAGCAGCGAGCCGCCGTTCATCGTGAGGAAAAACGTGTATCGCCCCGCGTTTGCGATGTTCACCCAGCCGTCGTATTTGATTGCCGTGTGCTGCGG
>JAYSTZ010000197.1:0-4218 GCA_043719365.1 Verrucomicrobiaceae bacterium
GAGTATGATTTCGCGCCTTTTCGCGCCTTTCGCGGGCCATCCATCGTCGTTTCTAGGCTAAACCAGCTCCGACACGATATCGCGAACCACCTTCACGGGCGACTGTTCTGCGTCGATACTACGGACAACATCCGGGCCATAGAAATCCAGCAACGGCTTGCTCTCGGCGTCATAGGTCAGGAGTCGGCGGCGAATGGTCTCTTCGTTCGCATCGTCGAAACGGTTCTCTTTGAGCGCCCGCTTCCGAATCCGAATGACTAATTGCTCGCGGTCCGGGCAGGAGAGGTGAAACACCTTTCTGACATCGATCATGTCTCCCATGATTTTCGCCTGCACCACATTGCGCGGGACACCATCGAGCACGAGAGCGTCGATATCGGGCTTGAAGGTATGAATCCCTACCAGATGACTGATGTGGGCGCGGAGGAGTTCCATGGTCACTTCATCCGGGACCAACTGGCCGCGCGAGGAATACTCGATGAACTTCTGCCCGATCGGCGTGCGGGTATCCAGTGCGCGGAAAACGTCGCCCATCGCGAGATGGAAAAAACGCGGGATCGCACCGATAATTTTGCCTTGGGTCCCTTTGCCGCTCCCGGGTGCGCCGAGCAGAAGATATGTCCGATATTTCATGAAAAAAGAAACGTCATCCTTATCATATTCTGCCCGCGAGCAAGGCTGAAAGAACGCACTTTACGTGAATCGGGCGTGAAAACCTGAAAACCGCCGTCGGGTGTCCACGAAACACACAAAACACACGAAAAGCAGGCTTTGAGTAAAAGGTAGCGTTCACCCGGAGGGTGGGCGATCCGATTGCAGCAAGCCCCTTGTATTTAGTGTTTTTCGTGTGATTCGTGGACTCAACTGCGTTTTCCAAGTCAAACCAAGGCGAGCAGCCGCTGGATGTTGATGTATTTTTCCGTCAGCGCCTGAATCTTCCCGATTTTCTCATCATCACCCGGCAGCGTTTTCACGGTCATAGAGTGAATTTTGCTCGCGATCGTGAAGCTGTCCATCGGTGACAGAATCACCGGCAATTCGCTCTCGTTCAAGGCACGCATCACATCCTCATGCGGCCGCAAATCGTTGCACAAAACCAGCCCGCAGACTCCCCTCGACTGCTGGCCCACCAGCGAGATTGCGGATAGAATCACGTCCTCGCGATCTCCCGGAGTAATCACAAGCGTTCCTGCATTAAACTGCCGGATGAGATGCCCGGCTTCCATGTCCCCGATAAGCGCTTTTCGCACAAGTCGGCGCGAACTCGCCCTCGCATTGACGAACTCTCCCTTTACGGCTCGGCAGACCTGCCCGAGCGTCGGGTGAGCCAGTACCGGGTCGGCGGGGATCACCCCGAGTAACTCGATCCCAAGCCTGGCGAATCCTTTCCCGGCAAACTCTAGCACATGGTCGTATTTCTCCGGCAACACCTTGTTCAAGACCACGCCAAGAACCTCCACGCCTTCTTTTTCAAAGAGCGCTCGATTCAGCGCAACCTCATCAATCGGTCGCCCGATTCCGCCCTGGGTCACCAAAATCGCCTTCGCGGCCAGAAGGTGGGCGACTCTCGCGTTGGAGAGGTCAAAAACACTTCCCACTCCGGCATGGCCTGTCCCCTCGATGATTACGAAATCCTTCTCCCACGCTGCCCGATCGAAAGAATTCTGAATGCGGCGAACCAGCAGGTCGGTGTTTGCCTGCTGGATAAACTTTCGCGTGAACTCCGGCTCGACCGAGATCGGGCTGATGTCCGCGAGCGGCGCAAAAATCCCGTAGGTTTTATCGATCAGGACAGTGTCTTCATCGACCAGTTCACCTTCGATTTCGACGAATCTCTGGCCTACGGGCTTGATGAATCCAATTCGCCCCAGCGTCTTTCGAAGCGCGCCGAAGAGGCCCAGCGAAACGGTGGTTTTGCCATCGTTCTGCTGCGTCGCTGCGACGAATATCCGTGGTGTAGTCGTGTTCATCGGTCCCACCCACACTTCTGACTGCGGGCGGAGATGTCAAACACGCGAACCCAGATGAGAAACTAACGAATGAATCCGTTGATCGGCGGAGCGATTTTCTTTCCGCGGGCATCGAGGAATTTCTTCGCAACAATTGCGCCGTCCACAAGGACGCCTTCGAGCGCCGGTTCGTGGGATGTCGTTGGAATTCCGAATTCATCTGCGTAGTCCTCGACAATCGTCGGCAGCCCGCCCGGAACCGTGACGAGGCGAGGGGCCTTGTCCGAACCGGTGTTGTTCGTGATGAGAACATTCTTGTAAGCCTGAAGGGCAGCGATGCGGTCCACACTTCCCGCAACTGCGGCGACAAGGTTTAGCGCCGTCACGTTTTCGAGCGTTCCATTGATACCGGCCTGCGACGGAATCGAGCGGTAGATGGTCGGATTGTTTGCCGAATCCAAGCGCACCGACTTGTTCCGTCCTGCGGCGCCGACGATGATGCCGACATTTCCCACGTTGTCATCCAGTGTGACCAAAGGGGCTCCGATTACAGCCGTCTGGTCGATCAAATCGGATTGCACAAAATCCCCGAACGATTCGCCATTTAACACATCGTTGTAGCTGTGCAGCGCTACGAATGGTGAGCCGTTACCCAGATCGGCAGTCACATAGACCTGCTTCACCGAGCCACCCACGCCGACAAATCCCTTTTTGCCATCCCGCACTGTCCCGTAATTGACCGTGCTTCCGCCGTCTCCGGCGATGATATCCATCTGGGCTGCGCGCGCACCCTGCTGAGTTACTCCCAACACGCTGCCGCCGTTACCACCCTTTCCGACTTTTCCGCCAAAGGCGTTCAGAGCCTGATTCGGAGATCGGTCCTCCGAATTCAAAACGAACGACGAAGCGTCACCACCAGCTCCGGCAGCGATCAGCGCTTTGGAGACAGACGGATTGCCGATATCGATGCGCAAATTGAGGACGGAACCACCCGTTCCACCTTTTCTCAAACCAGCCCCGGCAGCACCGCCGATGATTGCAAACGACCCTGCGGGCGAGAATGCGACGATGTTGTCCAAGGTTCCGCCATTCCCACCGTCGTTGGCGGCGCTCGATCCACCAGCGCCTGCGATCAAACGATTGAACTGGAAGCGGGAAGCATCCTGGTAAACCCGATAGATGCTCTGAATCGAGTTGGTTCCAACGGTGTCACTTCCCTTTCCGATGACATCAATGTTGGTAAGATTTCCACCATTCCCACCCTTGCCTGAAAATGCGTCTCCACCCCGTCCGGCAATCGCAGACACCAATTTAGGGAAGTAATCGTTCGAGCCCGTTCCATTGCCGCCATCCGGACGGATTGCGAAATCGGAAATCGAACCTCCGTTTCCACCGGTGTTGCCGATTCCGCCGTCGCCAGCATTGATGATGAGTTCACCCAAAAGCTGCACGCCGATGGAAGGACTGCTGCTCGAAATGTTGCCCCCGTTTCCTCCACGGCCAGTCACTGCAGAGCCACCATCTCCTGCCCGATAGTAGAGATAATGCCGGAGAAATCCGGGCACCGGCGGCACTGTTGGGACTGGTTCAGCCGGGAGCGTCGCAGTTGGCGCGTTTGCAATTCTAGGGTCAGGCAAACGTGGGTGGAACCCTGCGATACTACCGCCTACGCCTCCCGAAGCTGAGCCGAGTCCACCGTCTCCAGCAATCACGGCAACGCTCGAGTTGTACGCGTCATAAGTTCCGCCGTTCCCTGTGACCGAACCGCCGTTGCCACCGTTCTTGCCGACTCCGCCATTGCCCGCCAGAAATTCAACTCCGCCCCATACGGAGTTCGAAACGAGGCTCCCTCCGTTTCCACCGGTTCCAAATACGCCGCGCCCGCCGTCTCCGGCGGTGAGGCGATGATTCACAAAGCGATTTAAGTAAGGTCCATCGGTTTCGTAGATGGATACACCTTGGATCGTCCCGCCGTTTCCACCCGATGAGAATCCATCCCCTCCGACTCCTGACACTATACGCACTGTTACGGTCGGCGTGATCTTGATTGCGCCGTTTAACAACTGGACCGGCAGACCTGTCACGACATCCAATACTGGAACGCCATTCACGTCCACGAGCGGTTCAAGCGTGCTCACCCCCCCGATAAAACCACCAACGCCACCTTTGCCAATCAATGCGTGCCCACCGTTTCCAGCCGCAATGCTCAAGCTATACTCTAGGAACGGAATGGGGGCCGGCGGCAAAGCAGCTCCCCCGACAGCGGTCT
>JAYSTZ010000198.1:0-10448 GCA_043719365.1 Verrucomicrobiaceae bacterium
CCCGGCTTTGTCGAGGGGTCCGATTCGCGCGAGGTAAGCCCGCATTTCATCATCCGTCCGACGATGGAAATGGACGCGGGTGATTTCGACGAAACCGCGCTCCCTGCCTGCCTCTACAAGCCAGCATCCGGAATACACTTCATGTATGCGCCCGTTGAGTCGCGAGAGCATGGCAAACGCGTCGTCCATGTCGCGCGGCTTGCCTAGAACCCTGCCCTCAAAAAACACCTCTGTATCCACACCGAGCACCACGGCATCGGGCCGTATCACGGCACGGGCTTTGGCCCGTGCGTTTGCGAGGACGGTGTCGCCCGGCGAGAGGTCGGGCGGGGCGATTTCCTCGACGCCCACCGGTGCGGCGACTTCAAATCGATAGCCGTGTTCCGCGAGAAGGGCGCGACGGCGCGGCGACGTGGAGGCCAGTACAAGCAGAGGCCGGGCTCCAGGCCCGGCCTCGCTGTGATTGTTTTGTTCCGCCACTTTCTACTTAGGAAGCGCTGGCATCGCCATTTCCTTGTAGTCCTTCGGCACTTCAAATTCAGCGGCATCCACGGGCTGCTCGACGGCCTTCGTAATCGTCATCGTCATTTTGCCGACGGCGGTGTTGACCTCGGTCTTCACAGGCATCCCAGGAAGATCCATGGTTGCTGCGTCCATCGCACCCTGGCCCATGGCCTTGGACATTTTCATCATCTCCGCCTTGATCTTCGCGGCATTTGGGAAGTCTTTCGCGACCCATATCTTTCCACTTTGTCCGCCCGACTTTGTCTCGAAAATCTCGGTATCCCACTGGCCAATTTTCTCCTTGGTTCCGGTAGCCTTTGGCTTTTCCACGGCTGCGTCGCCGCCGGCCTTCTTGGCTTGCTCTACGGCTGACTTGAGCTGCGCGCCACCCATTTTCATGACCATCTTCTGGCCGTGCATGACGGTGGAAACATCACCACTGGCGCCATCGATGATCATCGACATCGCGCCAGCAGAGCCGGCGGGCATGTCCACGCGGCCTTTCTCGCCTTTGATTTTCATGGTCATTTCGCCGTTCATCATGGCGCTTTCCATTTTCTGGGTGATGACGATGTCCGCACGCACTGCAAAAGCGGTGAGAAGGACTGTTGTAGTAAGTATGAGCTTTTTCATAGCGTTGCAAAACGTGTCCGCACTTTGGGGAATAGCAATGCGATTTCTTACTGGAAAATCCCGCTCGTCTTTTCCCCCGCGGTTTCTGTATGGATGGTAATATGTCCATGCCACTCGTCCTAGCTATCGATCTTGGCACTTCATCGACTCGCACTGCGTTTTTCGATTCCGAGGGGCGGCGTCTTCTTCATACGACAGCGCAACAGACCTATCCATTGCTCACTTCGGCGGACGGAATGGCCGAACTGGAACCAGGTGCGCTGCTTGGAGCTGTGAAGATGTGTATCGCCGAGTCGTTGCGCCTCCGACGATCCGACGCTGCGCTGAAAGGCCTGACGATTGCAGGCATCGGAGTCTCCTGTTTTTGGCACAGCATGATTGGCTGCTCTGCGAAGGGTGAAGCCATCACACGCGTCATCACATGGGCCGACTCCCGCTGCCGCGAGGACGCCGCCGCTTTACGAAAACAGTTCGACGAAAAAGAGACGCATGCGCGGACCGGGTGCATGATGCGGGCGAGCTTCTGGCCGGCAAAGCTGCGGTGGTTCAAGCGCGTGGAAGAACGACTGAACAGCCGGGTCGCCCAGTGGATGTCCCCCGCAGAATGGCTGCAACTCCAGCTCGCCGGCGGTGCAAATTGCGCCATCGGTATGGCGACCGGAACCGGGCTTTTCAATCCCTCCACACTCACATGGGACGCAGCGTTGCTAAAGGCATCCGGGATTTCGGAAAAGCATCTGCGCCCGCTCGGTGACGCGCCCACAATCGTCACAGGAGCTCTCGCACAAGAACAGCCGGAACTCAAGGGCGTGCCATGGTTCCCGGGCATCGGCGACGGTGCTGCGAGCAACCTCGGCAGCGGTGCGACCAGGCCCGGTCTCGCCGCGATCAACGTGGGCACGAGTGCGGCCATTCGCGTCATGCGTGAAGGCAAGGAAGCACGCGCGCCGTTTGGACTTTTTTGCTACCGCGTCGATGCCAGCCGCACCCTCGTAGGCGGCGCGGTGAGCAACGCGGGCAACCTGCGAGCATGGTGCATGCGCGAACTGAGGCTCACCGACGGACCCGAAATCGAGACAGCCATGGCCGCCCGTCCGGAGCCCGCACACGGTCTGGTCGTTCTCCCATTCTGGACCGCCGAGCGCGCGCCGACATGGAATGAGGATGCAACCGGGGCCATCCACGGCATCCGCCAGAGCACCACCGCCCTAGACCTCCTTCAGGCCGTCACCGAGGCGACTTATCACCGGATCGCCCGCATCTCCGACCTCCTTTTGGCCGACGAGAAAACTCCGCCGAAACTCATCGTCAGCGGCGGCATTCAAAAATCGCCTGCAGCTCTCCAACGGCTCTCCAACGTCCTCGGCCAGACCCTGCACCCGAATGACGAGCCGGAAGCATCGCTACGCGGGGCGGCCATCTACGCACTCGAAAAACTCGGATACCCCATCCCGACGTCAAAGCTCGTCCACGGCGTCCGTCCTTCGCAAAAATGTATGCGCCTTTACGCCGCTGAACGGGAAAAACAGAGACGCATGGAAGAGGCGCTGAAATGAGCATTTCCGACCTCTCGCGCCCGTTTGCGCTCATCGTCACTTTGCTGCTCGCCGTGACACTTCACGCGGCACCGCAGAAGTTCGCCTTCGAGAAAGCCGAGATGGGCATTCGCTTTACCATCACCCTTTTTGCCGAGAGCGAAGGCACCGCGAAGGCAGCAGCCGATGGCGCTTTTGCCCGCATCGCAGAACTCAACCATATCTTCAGCGACTACGAAGACGACAGCGAGCTTAGCCTCCTCTCCCGCACTTCCGGCAGCGGAAAAAAAGTTCCCGTTTCGCCCGAGCTTTGGCTCGTCCTCAATCGAGCCCGCCAAATGGCGGAGCGGACCGGCGGTGCTTTCGATCCCACGTGCGGCCCCCTCACCGCTGCGTGGCGCCGTGCCCGCCGGAAAAACGAACTCCCCTCCCCCGCTCTCGTGGAGGAACTGCGTACACGATGTGGGTGGCAAAAACTCCGGCTCGATCCAGAAACAAAAACCGCCGAACTTCTAGCACCGGAAATGAGACTCGACCTAGGGGCAATCGCCAAAGGTTACGCGTGCGATCAAGCGCTGAAGCTACTCCGAGAGCGCGGGCACCCGATCTCACTGGTGGCAGGCGCAGGCGACATGGCCGCAGGCGATCCTCCGCCCGACAGAAAGGGCTGGCGCATCTCGATCGATCCGCTCGATGCCGAGGGCGGCGCGCCAGTGCCCGCCACGGTAGTCGTCGAGATTGCCAACTGCGCCATTGCCACCAGCGGCGACCGCTATCAACGGCTGCAAATCGGCGACAAACGCTACTCCCACATCCTCGACCTCCGCACCGGGCAGCCGCTGATGGATCACAGTCTCGTGACGGTCATTGCTTCTGACTGCATGACCGCAGACTCCCTTTCCACCGCCCTCAGCGCGATTGGTCCGAAAGACGGCCCGGCGCTCGTCGCCGAAAAAAACGCAGTAGCGCGCTGGCAACGCGAACCGGCGAATACGGTGGAAATAACCACAACACCCGGCTGGGAAAAGTGGGAGGTCAATCCTTGATCACATCCTGAATCATTTGGAAATACCCAAGGTAGGAACGAACAACCATCCACCCCACGTAAACCGCAACACCCGTGAGGATGAAACGCGGAAGCCACTCGGAAATTGCCTCCAGACGGCGCAGCGCACTTTCCCGATATTCCTTTGCCAGCCGCGAGAGTTCCTGATCCAGGCTCCCCGTTTTTTCCCCGACAAAAAATGCGCGCACCACCGGTTCCGGAAACGCGCCCGTCGGGCCGATTCCATCCGCCACACTCTTGCCGTCGCTCACCACTCGCGAGGCACGGGCCGCAGCAGCCGCTACCACCGCACTGCCACTCGCGCGACCCGAGGCATCGAGACTTGAATAGACGTTTATCCCGGCATCGAGCTGCATATTATACGCAGCGCAAAAACGGCTCATCGCAAACGCACGACGCAAGCCGCCACAGACCGGAAGACTGCGAAGAAACGAATCGAACAAACGACTGCCACGCGCCGCAGCGAGCAGCATTTTCGAGGCAACGACGACCGCGGCCACCGCAATCCAGAGCGCTACGATCATCACTCCAGCCGAGCGCAACGCCGCCTCGATACTTCCGTTTTCTCCGACCGCGAGCGGAATGGCTGACGTGATCGCAGCAAAATGGAGAATGAAAAACGGATACGCTAGTTTGGTGCGAATCCGCGAGCGCGCGGAGCCGAGGGAATCATAGTATTGAGAGCACTGCTCCAGTCCGACTTCGAGTGTTCCGGCCAGGTCCGCCGCCGCAATGATACCCGTTTCCAGCGAATCCAGCCGCCCTGTTTGCGCTTCGATGGCCTCCGCAACGCGGTCTCCTGCGCTGAGACGATTACGAATTCCCCGCAGCACTGCGGCGGACTCCCCGCTCGCGTGCCGCTCCAGCGTATCGACGGCTTGGGGAAACGGGACTCCACTCTTCACAAGCTGACCGAGATCGTGAAACAGACGCGCTTTTTCCTTGGACTGCATGTGTCGAAATGTCGTTCCGACGGGATGCGAGCGCAATGACGGAATCTCCCGGCGCGGACGTTTCCCATGAATATCGTGTGACCGCTTTTCAGCCCGCTGGCAGCGAGCTAGTGCAAGCGCAGTCCCTTGCGGAGAAATGTCGGCACATCGAGGTCCTGCCCATCGACGATGGTCGGCTCGCTCTTTTCAAATCGCCCGCGGTTCACCGGCTCAAATTGCATTTGCTCGGCCTTCCCTTTCTTCGCTTCCTTTTGCGCAGCCTGCGCGGGCTCGGGCTCATCGAGTTCGTCGAAGAACTCCTGCTCGCTGTCGCTTTCGAAAACCGGTGGCGAGGGGGCCGCCGCAACAGGAGGCACCGGCAGCTTGCGTTCAGCCTTGCGAACCGGATCGGGAACATCGGTTCCGGTTGCGGAAAGAACGGTCACGGCCAGTCGTTTCCCAAGCTTTAAATCAGACGCAACACCGAGATGTAACCGGGCGTTTTCTCCCGCATGGCGCTGCACATGGCCCATGAGCACTCCCAACTCAGCGACCGAAAGATCCGCACCCGCTGCGACGTGAACGATCACGTCGCGAGCCTCGGCCAGCGACGTTCCGCGATTCATCAGCGGGCTTCTCAGCGCGCGATCCACAGCGTCCACTGCGCGACTTTCGCTATCGCTTTCACCATGGCCGAAAAGACAACGCGCATCCGCACGACGAAGAACCGTCACGATCTCGTCGAGCCCGACATGGAACAATCCGCGTCCGTTCACGATGGATGCGAGAGCACGAATCGCCTGACACAAAATCGTATCCGCCATAGCAAACGCCTGCGTCGCTGGCGCGGTGGGTGCGACGAATTCACCCATCCGATCATTCTCAAAACACAGGACGATCTGTGCCTGCTTCACGAGTTCGGCAAGCGCCGCATCGGCCTGCTGCCTCCGCAGTTTGCCCTCAAATCCAAACGGCAACGTCGCAAGCGCGACGACGACCGCTCCGCACTGTCGCGCAATATTCGCGACCAATGGTGCGCCGCCGCTGCCGGTCCCGCCGCCCAAGCCGGTGCAGAGAAATACCAACTCCGCGCCTTCAAAAGATTCCCGCAAGGTCGCCGCTGACTCATCCGTCGCGGCATAGCCCGTATCGGGGTCGCCGCCCGCACCCACTCCGCGCACCCCGAGTTGAAGGCGCTCCTGCGCACTGGATTCCCCCAGCAAATTCGCATCCGTATTCATCGCGACAAATGCGGCCCCTTCCAGATGTTCGCCGATTATTCGCTCCAGCACGCGGCATCCAGCACCGCCGAGACCGACAACTCGGATTCGCGGAGAGTGCATTTTCGTAGCTCGTGGAAATTCAATCATGATGGGAAAAAATGCGGCATTACTTCCGACCTGAGACCAGCCAGTCGAAGATGCTCCCGAGGAAGCCCTTGTTCTCCAGCTCAAAAGTCGCCTGTGCATACTTCACGAGTCCGATGGCCGTGGAATACTTCGGATTTTCAAACGCTGAAATGTTGCCCGTCATGTTGTGCGCCCGTGTTAATTGAACGGGTAATCCGAACACTTCCTCGGCCAGATGCTTCACTCCGCGCATCATCGAACTGCCCCCCGTGAGAACCACACCTGCGCCGAGCATATCGAGGACATTGTCGGCAATGAGCCGCTTCTTTAGAAGCTCCAGCGTCTCGCGGACGCGAAGATGAATGATCGTATTCAGCGTCTCGCGCTCGATTTCCTTGCCCGCAAAACCATGCTCGTCGCGCAGTGAAATCACATCGCCGACCTCGCTGTTTCCGATGGTCACGCATCCATGCTCGATTTTCAGCTTCTCGGCTTTCGCCATCGGGATTCGAAGGCCAAGGGAAAGGTCATTCGTGATGTGATCACCACCCAGTCCCAGCACTCCGCTCTGCTCCACGGCACCGTCGAGATAGGCCATATAGCCGGTCGTTCCCCCGCCCATGTCTATGGCCAGAGCGCCGATGTTCTTCTGCTGCTGATCGAGCACCACCTGCGCGGAAGCAAAGGGATTGAAAACAATATCCTCCACCTCGAGGTCCAGTTCCTTCACGCAGCGGATTGTATTTTTGATCCGGCTTGCAACTCCGTGAATGATGTGAAAATCAGCCTCCAGCTTTTTCCCGAACATCCCCACCGGGTTGATGACACCTTCCTGCGCATCCACGTAATAGTGCTGAAGAATCGTGTGGAGAAATGTGTTGTGCGAAGACACCGATATGTCGCGGGCCTTCTCCTGTACAGCCTCCACGTCCTCGTTCGTGATCTCATCTCTTTCCTCCGGCAGGAGGTGGGTGCCGCGGCTGTTGAAGCTCTGCATGTGCGCTCCCGTGACACCAAGATAGATGTTTTTGATCATTACGTCGCTCTTCTCTTCCGCCTCCACAACCGCCTCGCGTATGCACTTTCCGCAGATGTCAAAGTCCACGATTTCGCCCTTTCGGACACCGCGGGACGCAGCCTCTCCGACACCAATGATCTTGATGGTGCTGTCGCTTTTGAGCTCGCCGACGACGACACAAACTTTCGATGTGCCGATCTCCAGACCTACAACTATCTCGTCTCTAGGCATCAGGCGCGGAGGAGAAAAGGTTTGTAGAGGCTGCTGTCAGGATTCGGCTTCTTCGGCTCCTTTTTCAGCTCCTTCTTGGGCTCGGGCTTCTTCACTTGCTTTGCCTTCAGATCTTTCGTCGTCGGCTTCGTTGTATCGACCGGCTTGGGCGGGAAGTCCGCATCCTCAGGCGGGACTGGAGGCACCCATTTTATCGGGATGTTCCGGGCGAGCATCAAGTTCACCGTTGCCACCTGCTGGGAGAGTTTGCGCTCCACCTCTCGGACTTGTTCCAGTCGGGCAAGCTGTCCCTCTAAATCATCAAGGCCAAACGTGATCAACGTTCCATTCTGGTCTTTCACGTCCACGCAATAGCCTTTGGTGATGTCGAAGCTGCGGGCCTGAAAGTTCCTCTTAATCAACTCCAAAGCCAGCATCATCTCCATCGAATGAACGGGCTTCTTGGGTTCCAGGTTATCAGTCTGAACTCCGACAATCACAGGCAACGTTCGATATTCATGGAGAACCTGCTTCGGCCGGAACCACGCGCCATCCTTGTCCACGAGGTAGCTCTTGGGATTCACGAGATGCTGGTCGGTCTCCTTCTGCGTAATCCATGCAACCGGCTTTCGCTCCTTGATCCATATCTCCATCCGATTTGGAAGTGAACGCTGAACGACCGGCTTGCCGTCCACTTGCGGGAGCTTTCGCAATGCCTCCTCAATTTCCGGCAGGCTGTAGGAAAGGATATTCTGACCCGGCTTCACACCCGACGCCGCAATGATTTGCTCGCGAGTCAAAGACGTTCCATCGTTCCGCACTGTCACCTCTTTGAGAGCGTAGTCCGGGTTGCGCCAAAACAGGGTTTCCCAGCCCCGCGTGATGGCGAAATACGCTCCGACGACCAGTGCGACCATGATGGCCATCCGCATGAAAAGGCCGATCCACTTCGAGAATTTCGCCCATCGCTCCCGACCACCACGCGCATTGACCTCGGCGAAGAATTGCTTCTTCCGCTTGCGGGCTGGTGTCATTCGGGTGTTGCGTGTGCTGCGACGGCTCATGGCTCGGTGTAGATTTGCTTTAAAAACGCGCTAACGAAAGTTCTGCGATGCGGCGGCAAAGCTCGGGATAGCTGATGCCTACAGCCGCTGCGGCCTCGGGCAAAAGCGAAGACGGCGTCATTCCTGGAATGGTATTTACCTCCAAAACGAACGGCTCGCCCGCATCGGTGAGGAGAATATCAACCCGGCTGTAAACTTCAAGTTCCAGTGCACGATGTGCTGCGATTCCCACGGCCTGCACCCGCGCGGTGATCTCCGGTGAAAGGTCGGCGGGGCAGTAATGATCAGCACCGGCGGCATTCGGGTTCAGCCACGTGTATTTGTTCTCGAAGTTGTAAAAATCTTTCTTCGCTACAATTTCGATCACCGGAAGAGCGAGATCGCCGACGACTCCAACCGTGAGTTCACGGCCCGCAATATACTGTTCCACCAGTAATTCACGTCCGAATTTCCAGGCATCCGTCAGCGACTTCTCGAGTTCCGCCTCATTCTTTACGATGAAAATTCCGACGCTGCTTCCCTCCTTCGGTGCCTTCAAAACGAAGGGCAACGGAAGTGTGGGACGCGCACCATCATGGATGATCTCGAACTTCGCCGTCGGCACGCCACGTTCCATGAGTCGCTTCTTTGTCTCGATCTTATCGATGGCCAGTTCGCTGCCAGCCACGCCTTCACCCGTGTAGGCGACCTTGCGCCGCTCCAGTTCACGCTGCACCTGTCCGTCCTCGCCGAATGTCCCGTGAATCACGTTGAACGCAAGTTCCGTGTCGGCAGGCAGGACGAAGCCGACGTCCAGAACATCCACCGCCGTGACCACGGCACCGAGAGATTGCAACGCGCCGATCACGCCCTCGCCGGATTTCAGCGAGACTTTGCGTTCGGAGCCAGGCCCGCCCATGAGGACGGCGACTTTGCGGTTGGCGAGATTGAGAGCCATTTTAGAATAATTCATAGACAGGCAATACGCGTGAAATCGGAAAATCTTTCATCCGTGTACTCCTATTTCGTCTCCGATGATTTGAACTTCGGTTTGCAGGTCGAGTCCACTCTCCGCTTTCGCCTTGCGCTTGATGATGTCGATTAATTTCAACACCTCCGCCGCCGTCGCACCATGATCGTTGACGATAAAATTTCCGTGGACCTCCGAGACCTTTGCGCCGCCGACTCTCATTCCTTTCAGGCCAAGTTCGTCGATGAGTTTCCCGGCGGGTGTGGTTCCCGGGTTTTTGAAAATGCAGCCCGCGCTCGATTCGCGCGGTTGCGAGGTCCGGCGCTTCTGCTGGCTCTCATCGAGCTTCCGCGCGATTTCCTCCGGCTCTCCCGGGACACCGCGAAAAATTGCGCTCACAGCGTAGTTTTTCTTCAGCGTCGAGACATCCCGGTAGCTCACCTCCATCTCCGACGGAGTCCGCGTGTGAAAGTCGCCGTTCTCATCGACAAAACGAACGCTCATCACCTGTCGGAAAGTCTCGCCGCCCATCGCTCCGGCATTCATCCGCAGTGCACCGCCGACATTTCCGGGAATTCCCTCGAACCACTCGAACCCGGCAATTCGCGCATCCCTCGCAGCAATCGCCAACTCCCTTTGCTTCACCCCGACTCCTGCGCTAATCAGCCCTTCGTGAACTTCGAGTTTCTTGAATTCCCCGCGAGCAAGATGCGCGACAACTCCGCGGATTCCTCCGTCCCGCACCAAAAGATTCGACCCGCGCCCCATCACAAAAAGCGGGATTCCGCGCTCCGTGCAAAACCGCACCATTCGCGCGAACCCTTCCTCCGTCTCCGGCTCCGCCCAAAATTGTGCCGGCCCGCCGATGCGCATCGTCGTATGCTTTGCCAACGGCTCGTACAACTTGATGGTTCCGGCCCCCATCACGGCATGGAGCTCGTCGAGAATCGCCACGTCCCTGGCCAACGCCGCACCCTGTTCATGGATGTTACCCGCGCCCAGCGAGATCACCAAATCACCCGGCTCCAAAATCCGCCCGATGTCGTAGGTGATTTGCTCCCGGCGCGGCTGAAATGTGCAGCGCTCCTGCCCGGTCTGCTGCGCGATCGCATCGACGATTGTCTGGCCGCTCACACCCGGAATGGGCTGCTCACTTGCGGGATAAACGTCCGCGACGACCAAAACATC
>JAYSTZ010000199.1:0-1839 GCA_043719365.1 Verrucomicrobiaceae bacterium
GACGGCCACACCAATGGTATCTCGCTCCCGAGCCCTGAGGCGCAGGCGCGACTGGTGCGTGATGCTTGCTTGGATGCCGGCGTCGAGCCGTCGCAAATCAGCTACGTCGAAGCTCACGGCACCGGCACGGCAGTAGGCGATCCGATCGAAGCTCATGCGCTCGCCGAGGCGTTGTGCGGGGACCGCGCCGCAGATGCACCGCTCATCATTGGTTCAGTGAAGACGAATCTCGGTCATCTGGAGACCGCTTCGGGTGTGGCTGGATTAGTCAAAGCAGCGCTCATGCTTCAGCACGGGCGGATCCCCGCGAATCTCCACTTCGAGAACCCGAATCCGAACATCGATTTTGAGGGCTTGAAACTGCGGGTGCCCGTGAAGAGCGAAGACTTTCCCGCCTCCGACGCCGAGCGCATGGTTGGCGTGAATTCATTCGGCTTCGGCGGTGCAAACTCGCACGTCGTGCTGGCGGAAGCTCCGGTGCGCGTCGAGGTTCCCATCTCAACCGAAGACCGCGACCGCGCATGGCCGGTGATGCTTTCGGCGCGGTCCGAGGAATCACTCCGAGTGGCCGCGTGGCGGTTGAGCGCGTGGCTGGATGAGCATTCAAAATTGAACGGTCATTCGCCCCTGCTGCCAGACCTCACGTATATGCTCGGCGCAAGGCGCAACCATCACTCCTATCGCCTTGCATTGGTTTCCCGCTCAATGCCCGAGATTGTGCAGGAGCTGGCTTCATTTTCAACAGGTCAGGAAGGTCCAAAGGTTCGCACTGCGTTCTCGCCCCGGCGTGAGCATGCGGCCCGAGTGGTTTTTGTCATGAGCGGACAAGGCACGCAATCATGGAGCATGGGGCGCGACCTGATGCGCCGCGAGCGCGTGTTTCGAGAGACTATTGAGGCGTGTGACGCTGCGATGCGTCCGTGGTCGAGGTTTTCACTTTTGGATGAACTGGCGAAACCCGAGACGGAATCGCGTATGGACAAAACGGAGGTTTCCCAGCCCGCAATTTTCGCGATCCAAATGGCGCTCGCCGAGCTTTGGAAATCGTGGGGCGTGCACCCACTCGCAGTCGTCGGCCACAGTGTCGGTGAAATCGCAGCAGCGTGTGTCGCGGGCATTCTGACACTCGAGGAGGCCGCTAAGATTATCGTCCTCCGAGGTCGCTACATGGACGAGTGTGCGGCTTCGGGTGGAACGATGCTCGCAGTCGGAATGAGCGAGGAGGAAGCCCGCGCGTTGATTACGCGGCATGATCGGACCGTCAGCATCGCAGCGTTTAATGGCCCGCGTTCGCTCACGCTATCCGGTTTAAAAACGTCGCTGGAAGCAATGGCAGCCGAGCTGGAAGAGCAAGGGGTGTTCGCGCGTTTCCTGCAGGTGAGTCATCCGTTTCACCATGCGATGATGCAGCCCGCCGCAAACGCGTTGCGTGCAGGGTTGTCCGGTCTGATGCCCGGGGATGCAACCATTCCGTTCTTTAGCACGGTGACAGGTGGCCTGTACGACGGCCCGTCGTGCGATGCCGGCCATTGGTCGCGTGGTGTGCGCCAGCCTGTGGAGTTTGCGGCAGCAGTTGCGGCGGTGGCGGAGTTTGGTGTCGATGTGTGGCTGGAAATCGGCGCGCATCCGGCCTTGGTTCGCTCGATCAAGGAATGCCTCGCCGAGAGCGCGCCGAAGGCCGCAATCGTCCCATCGACGCGTCGGGAAAAGGAACACGAGTCGATTCTGGAAGCCGCTATGGAACTGCATCTTTCCGGCGTCGTGCTCGATTTCACTGCTCTATCGCCATCGCGCCGGATTCTTTCCCTGCCTGCTTACGCGTGGGAAAAGAGCCGCTGG
>JAYSTZ010000200.1:0-4207 GCA_043719365.1 Verrucomicrobiaceae bacterium
GTGATGCCAGCGGCCACCCCGACGACTGAGAGCACTGTGGACATCACAGACTCGATGGGCAGGGAACCCGCGGCAAACAGGTTTGGAGGAAGCGGAATCGTAAGAGCGCCGGTCGCCGAAACTCCGGGTGTCAACCGTTGGAATAGCGCCGGAATTCTTCCGAAAGCGGCTCCGCAGCGGGATATGATGGACTGATATTTCCGTGGTAACATTGCAGGCTTAAGATAAGCCCGCTTTGTGCCAAATTTATGGTTTTTATAGTAAAACTAGTAAATAAGGAGCGAGTCCACCGGGGTGTTTCCCAATTGGCCCCGTCCCTTTAGAAATCCGAGCTCCATCAAAAACTGAGCACATACGACTTCCGCGCCGCATAAATGCAGGAGTTTCAGCGCTGCGGCTGCCGTGCCGCCCGTGGCGAGTACATCGTCTATCAGGGCTACTTTTTCGCCGGGAGCGACTGCGTCGGTGTGAATTTCGACGATCGCGTTTCCATACTCCAGTTCGTATTCGGCGGCGCGTGTGGTCCACGGGAGCTTTCCCTTTTTCCGCACGGGGACAAAGCCGATGCCCAGTTTGTACGCGACGGCGCTCGCGAAGATGAAGCCGCGTGCGTCGATGCCCACGATCTTCGTGACGCCTTTGCCCGACAGGGTTTCCGCGAATAAGTCGATTACTTCCCGGAACAAGGCACCGTCGCCGAGTACGGGTGTTATGTCTTTAAAGACGATGCCTGGTTTTGGGAAATCGGGAACATCCCGGACTGCCGCCTGAATTCTAGATACGTCGCGCATCCGCATGGTGTGACAGATCGCAGGATGAGGGACAAGGTTCCCGTGTTCGGCATTTGAAAGAAAGCGAGCGCTCCAATCTAAACGAGATTTCGGCGCCCGTTGAAAACGCATCCGCTCTAACTTCTTACTCACGCTTCATTGCTTTTACCCGCTTTTGAAGAATGAGCAAGGGCACGCGGTTTGAGACCCGCTCGGCAGGACTTTTATCCGACTGTTAGAGCAATCCGAGTTGGTGATTATAAACCCACGAATAGGCGCGAAGCGTGAGATCGAAGAGATTGCACGGCTTGGCAAGAAAATCACTGCTGCCGCGAATCGAACTCTGCGCACGATTTTCGACGCTGTCGCTTCCGGTTAGAATCAATATCGGGGTTTCGGAATGATAAGGGAGATTGCGAACCGCGGCGCACAGATCGAGGCCGTCGAAGTCGGGCAAACCCAAGTCGAGAACAACGAGGTCGAAGCGGCTTTCGCCGAGGAGAGTCAGGGCCTGTGTAGCATCTGGGCACCCCGTGACTGGCAGTCTCGCGAACTCCAGCGCTGCAAGCATTGCCGGAAGAAAATCTGAGTCGTCATCCACGACGAGGACGCTCGGTTGCGGGAGGTCGGGGCATTTTGCAAGGTTCCTGGGTTCAAGGATGCGGGCCAGCGTATCGATGCCATAGGTGATAGAGCGAAGGATGTTTTGCCCCACTTCGTTCGGGCATTCCGCAATGTCACGTAGGATTCCTTCAAGTGACTTCGCCATGCGACCGACCGGGTGATTGCCGAGAGCGGGGGATTTTTCGACGAGGTGCCTCGCAAGGAGAAGCGTTTCATTCCGGGCTTCCGACTCGGTGCGGAGATTTGCCACGAGTGGACGCATCTTGGCCACGATCTCTCCGTAGTATTGGAGGATGTCGGCTTGCGGCGCCGCAGCCACCGTTTTCACAACCGGAGCGCTGGTTATGGCGAGTGGAAGTGTCGCGGCAGGCGGAACAGCGATTGGGACTGTTTCCTTCAGCCAGTTGCCAGATGCCCGTGAGTCACCTGAGAAACTCTGCGCCAAAGCTCTTAATACTCCAATTTCGTTTTGGAGGGCGTCGTTTTGCTGGCGAAGGTGGTCGCGCTCGGCGGTGACGACGTTAAGCTTTTCTGTGAGCGCCACCGGGTCCGCTCCATTGCTCGGGCGAATGAGGAGTTTTGCGGAACCGAGAATTTCGATCTGCTGTTTTTGGTCGGCGAGCTTTGCTACGAGTTCGTCGTTCTGCGAGCGGAGGATGCCGACATTTTTGCGAAGCGTATCGAGGTCCGAGCCGCTGGCCGTTGGAGCAGGCTTGGCATTGTCAGGAATGTAATCGCACTCGACGGTGCCAAACGTAATCTTGCACGCTTCGTTCAAGTCCACATCTTCCGAGACGCGTTCTCCATTCAGGAAGGAGTGGTTTGTCGAACCAAGGTCACGGAGGACATAGTGACCGTTCACCGCGACCAGTTCGGCGTGTGAGCCGGATACGGTTCCGTGGTTAATCTGGATCGAGTTCTCAGCCCGTCTTCCTACGGAAACGCGGCCGCCGCTAAGTGTAAAACTCAGGTCGCCCTTTTCAGGATGTTTGATTAAAAGTTTTGGCATGGGCTGCAACGAGCGAGTCGTCACTCTTGAATCACATAGCAGGTCGGGTGCCTAGCCCGTGGAGAGAAGTGATCCATTTGAATTTCCATAACGAACTGACAGGTCTTGGGGGAAAAAAGAGGACGACTTCCGCGAAAGTGTCGCAGAAGTCGTCCGAAAGATGCGTGCCGCAGGGCGGCACTTTGTTGTTCCCGCCTCGTTACCAGCGCCAGACGATGTCGTGCCATTTCCCGTCGCGCCAGAGCGGGCGGTGGGAGTTATCGCCTTGGGCGGCTTCCGCTCGCGCACGGCGTTCTCCGGTCTTCAAGTTGACGTATTCAGTGTTCCATGCACCGCCGTGGGACTTCGGCTGGAAGTCCTTGCGGTGAGTGTAGAGCGTGTTCGTGCATGCACTTGATAGCAGCGTTGTGGTGGCGCAGAGCGCCAGGGTGAACTTTTTCATAAGTGGGGCGACAGAATCAGATTCATCGGGATTCGTCAACGGGACGGTGGCAACTATTGCCCGTTTTTAATGTACGAGGCTTTTGTAGAGGCTCACCGTACGCCGGGCGATGGCGTCCCAGCCGAAGTGTTCCTCGACGCGTTTGCGCCCGGCTTTGCCCATTCGTTCGCGCAGTGGAGCGTCGGCCATGAGCTCGTTGACGCGGGCTGCGAGGTCGCGCGCGAAGACTTCCGGTTGCGTCGCTTCAAACGGGGACTCGGTCATTTGTTCGAGCGGAACGAGGTAGCCGGTCGCGCCGTGGACGACGACTTCTTTCATCCCGCCGACGGAACTGGCGACGACTGCTATTTCGCACGCCATCGCCTCCAGATTGATGATGCCAAACGGCTCGTAAATCGACGGGCAGCAAAAGACGGACGCATGGCTGTAGAGCTCGATTTTTTCGGGATTGGAAACCATTTTGTCCAGCCAGAGGATGCCTGGCCGTTTTGCCTGCGCTGCGGCGACGGCGGCTTTCATCTCGGCGGCAATCTCGGGAGTGTCGGGCGCTCCGGCACAAAGGACGATTTGAAAGCCCGGTGCCATGTGCTCGATGGCATGGACGAGGTGGACGATTCCTTTTTGCCGCGTGATGCGCCCGACGAAAAGCACGTAGGGCTCACGCGGGTTGACGCCGTATTTTTCCAATGCCCCGGTGGTCTCCACATGGTGATACTCGGCGAGGTCGATCCCATTATAAATGACCGGCACGCGTTCCTTCGGCACGTCGAAGTAACGCAAAATGTCCGCGCGTGTGCCTTCGGAAACGGCGATCACGGCGTCGGCCATTTCGATGGCGGTTTTTTCCACCCAGCAGGAGAAATCATAGCCGCCCCCGAGCTGCTCGCGCTTCCATGGCCGCAGCGGTTCCAGCGAGTGGACGGTGAGGACGAGCGGGATGCCGTAGTTCAGCTTTGCGATGATTCCACCCATGTGGGTGTACCATGTGTGGAGATGGACGAGGTCGGCATCCACGTTCGTCGTATTCCAGTCCAAGCCCCGCTGAATCGCTGCAAATACCGAGTGTAGTGCTTTCGGTGCAGTGTAATTTGCGGTGTCGCAACCGAACCCCACGGCTTTCAAGGTCGGAGCATCCATTCGGGGTTCGCGCACTTCTTTTCCGTAGCATCGCACCTCTACGTCGATGAGCTTTGCGAGCTCCCGCGATAGGTAATCTACATGCACTCCGGCTCCCCCATAAATGGTGGGCGGGTATTCATTGGTCAAAAAAAGCGCTTTCATTCGAGCGCGTCGATATGGTGCGCAAGTTGACGAATGTCCATCCGACAATGCCTTCGACGCGCAATATGCGGCCTGTTATAC
>JAYSTZ010000003.1:0-2188 GCA_043719365.1 Verrucomicrobiaceae bacterium
CCATCGAATCTGCGCTGTCGTCGTGAGCCAATGGATCTCGGGGAACTGCGCAAAAATCTCCGCCACCGTTGCAAACGCGCCGGGCACATACGCATCGTCGCTATTCAGCCACGTCATTACATCGCCGGTCGCTCGTGCAAAGCCGCGCGTGATGGCATCGTATTGGCCGCCGTCCTTTTCGCTCTGCCAATGCGCCAGCCGAGCTGCATGACGCTCAATGAGCTCACGGCTTCCGTCGGTCGAGCCACCGTCCATCACGATGTATTCGATCTCGCCGGACTGCGAGAGCACGCTGGTCATAGCAGCGTCGAGGAAACGCGCTTGATTGTAGCTCGGAGTGACGATGGAAAACTTCATACGCTCAACTGCGAAAGCGCCACTTTCACTTTCGCGCCATGCTTCTTGTAGAGCCGCCGATAGAAGAGCGTGCGCCAGCGGAAAAGACCGAGTTTTTTCAGCCGCGCGAGGCCCGGACCCAAGGCCGGGAGTTCTGCAGCGACATCGCGAAATGCCGCGCCCCATTCCGGTCCGGCATGCTTCTCCACGAATGCACAAATTTCCTGCGCGCGCTTCGGATTCCCGCTGCCTGTTTTGTGGCCCTCATGAAAGCGATAGACGGAGAGCGGCTTCCTCACTTGCTCAAACTCGCAGTGTTCGCTCGCTCGCAAAAACCAATCCCAATCCAGCGTGAAGTGCTGCTCGATATTCAGCTCGCCCGTTTTCTCCCAAAGCGCCCGCGTCCAGAAGGCGCTCGGCTGGTAAATGAACGCGCGGGTTTTCAAATCCTCGCGCGAAAACGGCGGCGCGGGCCAGAGTGCGGTATCGCCGCGGACTTCGTTGAGCGCAATCGTTCCGCCGTAAACGAGTCGCGGTTCGCGGCCGTCGCCGAGCAGCGGCGCGACCTTATCCATCACTGCGGGGAGATAGTAATCGTCGCTATTCAGCCAAGCGAGAAGGTCTCCCTTCGCGTGGCGGAATCCTTTGTTGATTGCATCGGCCTGTCCACGATCCGGCTCGGAAACAAAATGCGTAATTGCGCCGCCAAACCGCTCAACTACTTCGCGCGTGCCATCCGTCGAGCCGCCGTCGATGACGATGATCTCCGTCCGCGGCCAGCATTGCCCGACGATGGAAGCAAGCGTCTGCGCGATGAACTGTGATTGGTTCAGCGTGGGGACGATGATGGAAAGGAGCGGGATCACGGTTTCGCAATTCGCAAAAAGTCCCGGCCGACCTCGGCGATGCGCAGATTCGCAGTCTCGCGGGCGCTGGCTTCGGCATGGAGATTTGGTCCGGGAGGTAGATTCTCCCACGCGTCTGCGAGCAGCGTTGCAAGTGCCTCTGCGTCGGTGCCGGGGAAGAAACTCGCACCCGGTGGATTCTGTTCTTTATGAACTGCGAGGTCGCTGAGTAGCGTCGGTTTTCCGAGCACCCGCGCGTCCTCGACGACCGTGCTCCAGCCTTCGAACAGCGACGGTTGCACGACGGCGAGACTGCGGCGGATGACTTCGATTTGCAGACGTCGCGGAACGAGTCCGAGCAACATCACCTGTGCGCCGACTCCCGCGCGGTGCATCTGTTGGAGCAATCGCTCGGTGTGTTCCGGTTGGCGGAAATCGACGAGCGCGCCCGTGCAGACAACCATCGGGCGGATGCCGCGAGCGGCGAGAATCTCCAACGCTTTGAAAACAGTCGCGTGGTTTTTGTGCGACCAGAATTGGTTGCAGACGACGAAATATCGCTGTGGCAGCCAGTCGAGGTTCTCCGCTTCGAAGGACTCATACCAGCTCGCATCGGGGAATGTCGCAAACCGCAGCACATCGGCCTTCCCCGCATGTGCGGGATAAAAGCTGCGAAAATCCACGGCCGCGCTCTCGCTGCTGAGAACGACGTTTTTTGCCTCGCCGACGACCGCTTCGATTCCACGATTGCGCTTCCCGATTTCCTTCTCGGTAAAGAGCTGCGGCAAATGGCGGTGCTGAAAATCAGGGATCCACGCGGCCCATCGGCACGGAAGTTCTCCAAGCGGAAGACTCACTCCGATGTTGTAATCGTTGTCGTATGTGAACGGGTAAAGGAACTCGACACTGCTCCGCGCGACAGCGTTGGTGAAGTCGCGATTGCTTGCGCGAAATCGATCGAGCCATCCGGTTTTCTTGCGCACCTGGACAAAGCTCATCGAATCGAA
>JAYSTZ010000021.1:0-4919 GCA_043719365.1 Verrucomicrobiaceae bacterium
CTGGTCCTTCGACATGTCGCGCACCGCGAGTCCGTCCAGCTCCGTTTTCTTTCCGGTAAGTTTCACCGTGTCGTCGCTCGTCTCTTCGCGGCCACGTTCCAGGAGGGCGGCTTCGCGCTGTTTTCCGTCGAGCATCTTGAAGACTTCGTTCGCGCGTTTTGCCTGAAACCAATAGGCGTTTCCTTCGTGCGCCGGGCCCTCGTTGAAGCTGCCCGCGGCGTGTCCGTAGAAAATAGGCCCGCCAAACGCCGCGCCTTCCACGCTGTCGCCATCGCAGCGCCGCGTGCAGTGGCGTCCGGTGAGGACGAACTCAAACTTGCCGCTCTCCGGCTCGCCGAATAGCGCCACGCTGCTCGCGCCGAATCCCGCTTTGCCCGAGTCGCTCGCGACTTGTTTCATCACCGTCTCGGCGTATTCCGGCGAGTGGAGGCCTGTGAAGATATCGCGGATGAGCGCCTGCTGGTCGGCCGTGAAAAAGCCGCCGACGGTCTGCGGGACGATCTGCCAGTTGTTGTCCACCAGCGAGCGTTTCGGATCGTTGAACGCGAAGCACATCGCTTTGCGCTGTTCCTCGGTGAGGCTCTTGTGGAGCTGCTGGACGAGGGTCTCACTCTTCGCCGCGCGTGCCATCGGTGCGGCGGCAAGGGCCAGTGCGGCGGCGGCGGATTTTCTCAAAAAGCCACGGCGGTCGAGCGACGGCAGCGGTTCGTTCACGACGATGATGCGTGAGTTGCAGGACGGGCATTCCGAGAGATTTGTGCTCATACCTCAATGGTGTCCCTGTCGCGGACTGCGGGCAAGTTCCGTTTTTACGGGCGGGTTACTTGAAGACGCAGGAAGGCGGCTGGTTCGCCGCCAACCGGGACATGAGCCCGAATCACGCGGACTCTTCCGTCGTCGGAAACGATTTCGTTCACCGGAAGTGCGGGCTGCCAATTCGTGGCGTTGATACTTTTCTGGACGAAGTATGTGAGATCGGGTGCCAGGAGATTGAATCGGTATGTGAGGGCAAGATCTCCCGTACTGAGTTCAAGCGATGGAGGGGCCTCGAAAGCCAGCGGTTCATGCGAGAATGCGTATTCGAGGAGATTGACGATGCCGTCGCCATCGGGATCGGCGAGGTCGCCGGCGATCGCGGAATTATTCGCATCAGCACCGAATTTCGCCACCCGCCAATCGTCAGCTGGTAAATCGGCAATGACTACATTTGCAGACGCCGTGCCGAGCGCGAACTCGCTGGTTTCAACGAGTGTGAGTGTCGCCGTCTCGCTGCCTTCCGGGAGGGCATCGGCGAGGGGACTGAGCGGAATAGCGAGCTCCGCCTGTCCGGCGGGGATGACGAATGACGTTCCCGCATTCACGTAGTCTGTCCCAGCGGTCGCGGTTCCGCTGGTGTTCGTGGTGAAGGCGAGCGCGCTATCAGTCGGTCCGCTGCGCGTGGCGGTGAACATTCCGGTGGTGAGGCCAAGTTCTGTGGCCGTCGGGTCCGTCGCGGTGATTGAAAGGACTGGCGCGTCGATGATGTTCACGGTCGCCGAGGAATTGACGCCGATCGTGTAGTTGCTTCGTGCATTGAGCGTGAGAGAAATTGTCTCTGTTCCCTCGATGACCGCGTCTTTTACGATCGCCGCACTCACCAGCGCGCTCGTGAATCCGATGGGGATCGACAGCCCGCCGTTGCCGAGGGTCGTGCCCGTGTAGTCTGCAACACTCGCTGTTCCACCGACCGTAAACTGAACTGCCATCGTCGAGTCGCCGGAGCCGGTGCGTGTAATCGTATAGGCAGCGACTCCTCCATTTGCCTCGGTCGCGCTGGGGGAAATGGCGGTGATATTTACCATCGGCACGCTTGTCGTGACGGTCACTTCGTCAAACGTTTTCACCTGCGCGTCGTCGGCGACGAGCCGCAAAACATACGTGCCGGGCGCACTGAATCCCGCGGTCGTAGCTTCCGCAGCCGCATCGGCAAACAACACGGTTCCTGGCCCGCTTCGCTTTGACCATGTTGTCGTAAGCGCTCCCGGCAGTCCATCGTCGCTTGCGTTGCCGCCCAGCGCGGCGGGTTGCGGGAGAACCGTCGAGCCATCCGGACCTGCGCTCACGAACGGTGCGACGTTGCTCGTTTGCAGAATGCTCACGTTGTCGAAAACCGCCGTACAAAGCGCGCTGGTGTTGTTTGAAGTGACCGCGAGTCCGATGAGCAACGGCTCCGTCGTGCTGACGGTGCCTGCACTTCCCACGGCGGTCCACGAAGCGCCGTCGTTTGAGGTGAAGCCAGAATAACTGCTGCCATTGCGGACCACCCGCACCCAGCGAGGGAACGATGGTCCTCCGGTGCCGTTCACGGTCGCCCAGCTTGCACCGTCCGTTGCGCGAGTCCTCCACGAGCTTGATGTCGCGCCGGTGCCGTAAGCGGACATAAATGCGCCGCGGGAATTTCCTGCCGTGGATTGCCGAATCATGACTCCCGCCTTGGCCGATCCGCCGCCGCCGGTCATACTTACGATTCGCGCACGGAAGTCGCAGTTTCCCACGAGTTGATGCTGGACAAAATAGAACGTGTCCGCAGTGCCGCTGATATTGTTGCCGCCGCCTTTAATCGTAAACGTTCCGGCCACTTCGGTGAAACTTCCGGACGGGGTTGCAGAGGCGATATTTGTGCCCGCCCACGCTTGTTCCGTTTGCAAGACGGTAATGTTGAGGTCGGCATTGGTGGTGAGCCCGCTGTCATTTGCGGAGAGCCGTAAGAGATACGTTCCCGCCGTGCTGAAAGTCGCAGTCGTGTCCGGCTGCGCAGCATCGCCAAAGGTGACGATGCCCGGCCCGCTCACCATGCTCCATGTCGTCGTGAGAAAGCCGCCGACCGGCTTGCCGTCATCGTTGACTGTCGCTTCCAAAATGAGGCCGACTCCCGGCGGGAGTGTCGCCGTGCCGAGTGTGGGACTATTGATCGTCACGTTCGGCGGCGAGTTCACGTCGTCGTCTGCAATCGTGACCGTCGCGCTGGCTGGGCCGGAAATGAGATAACCCGGCGCGACATTTAGCGTCACGATTACCGTCTCGCTTCCCTCCGGTGCGGGATCATCCACGGGAATCACAGTGAGAGTGAGAGACGAACTGCCTGCGGGAATCACAATCGGCGACGCAAACGCGGCGTAGTCGGAAGGCGCGCTGGCGCTTCCGGAAATGGTTGTATCCAACGTCAGGCTCGCCGCGGTACTTCCAGTGCGAGTGATGACGATCGCGCCGGGATCGGTGCCCGCTTCGGACGCTGCGGAGTCGCTGGCCCCGATGGTGATCGTGGGCTCGTCGTCCGCGATTGTGACGGTTGCGGAACTCGGCGATCCAATCCCGTACGGACCGGCGGCGAGCGTCACGATGACGGTTTCAGCGCCCTCGCCGGTCGTGTCGTCGAGCACCGTCACGGGAACCGTCGCGGTGGTTGCACCGGCGCTGAGTGTCACAGTCGCAGGGATCGCGTCGTAGTCGAGGCCCGCAGTGGCGGTGCCCGAAACTGCAAGATTCACCGTCGTCGCGGAACCTGTGGCTCCTGCGCGAGTAATGGTGAAGAGTCCATTCGTTCCAGGCTCCGATGCGTTTGAGGCAGTTGCCGAAATCGACAGGGTTTGCGTGTCGTTGTCCGTGATCGTGTAGGTGTGTGTGGCGTTAGCGCTGAGAGCGACTCCACTGGGATTTGAGAGCGCGAGGATGATCGTCTCCGAAGATTCCTGGTCGCCGTCATCGATAATGCTGTTTGGGATTCTCTTCGCCGTTTCGCCCACGGCAAATATCATCGTGCCCGCCGTGATCGTGTGGTCCGCAGATGTTGCAGTACCGCCCGTGACCGCGTAATCGACGGTCACTACTCCAGCCTGCGGGCCGCTGAGCGTCACGTAGATTGGAGCCGTGGTGAGCGACTCCACGCCGCTTCCCGTTGTGCTCGTAAAACCGACTGTCGCCGGCGGTGCCGCATCGTTGTCGGTGATTATGATCGTGAAGATTGTATTGGCGGCGGTGCTGCTAAGGCGGGCGTTGGTCGGATTGTCGAGCGTCAGGATGATTGTCTCATTGGGCTCGGGAAGCGCGTCGTCGGAAATCGGGATAGTGAGCACCTTGCTCGTTTCGCCCGGAGCGAACTGCACCACTTCGCTCGCGAGTGTGTAGTCGATGCCGCCACCGAGCGCGGTGCCGCCGTTCAGCACGGTCTGGACCGTCACCGTGTTCGCGGATGCAGCACTCAAAGTGATCGTCGCTGTAGCCGTGCCGATGCTCTCCGCGACCGTCGCCGTGTTTGGATTGAATCGCAGCGAAAGCGTGGGGGTTTCCGCGTCGTCGAGGTCGTAAGTCGCGGATCCAAATCCCACACTGTAGGTCGCGTCGGGAGTGACGTTCAGCGTGATCGTTTCCGTGCCTTCCGGCAGCGAGTCGCCGAGGATTGCGATATCGACATAAGCGCCGGTTGCAGCCGCGGGAATGGTCACGGTGCCGCTTGGCGCGGTGTAATCGGCATCGGCAGTTGCGCTGCCGGACATCGTATAATTCACGATCAGCGCGGCTGTGGTCGCTCCCGTTCTGGAGATGAAGAACTTCGCCGTGTTGCCGCCGTTTTCGCTGAAAGCATCGTCCGTCGTGGAGACGTTGATTTGCGGCAACTCGTCGTCTTCGATGTTCAGCGTCGCCGAACTATCGAGGGCGAGTGTGTATGCGGCATTGGGCGTTAGGGTGAGCGTCACGCTCTCATATCCCTCGTTTTCGGTGTCCTGGGTCGGAATGACCGTGATGGTCGCGGTGGTGTTTTTTCCGATGCTCAATGTGCCGGGCAGATTGGTGAAATCCGTGCCGTTCGTGGCCGTGCCGGAGACGGTGTAGTTTACGGTGATGCTGCCGCTCCCCGTTCCCTGCGTGGTGATTTTGAATGT
>JAYSTZ010000201.1:0-10429 GCA_043719365.1 Verrucomicrobiaceae bacterium
GGCCGCAACTCCGACAACACGCTCATCCAAAAAGCATTCGGCTGGGAGCCAAACATCAAGCTGCGCGCCGGGCTGGAGAAGACTTACGCGTGGATCTACAACGAAGTGATGCACTGCCAGAAGACCGGCAAAGCGAGCATCGTCAACGTAGCGTGAATAGGACACAAAATATGGTTCGCCTACCGCGCATTTCCGTCATAACTCCGTCTTTCAATAGCGAGAGAACCATTCGGCAAACGCTCGAAAGCGTTGCAATTCAAGATTATCCGGATATCGAGCACCTCGTGATGGACGGAGGGTCGCGTGACTCCACGCTGCAAATTGTCGGTGAATTTCGCCATTTGCGGTGCGTTAGCGAAAAGGATGAGGGGCAATACCATGCCATGGATAAAGGTATCCGTCAGTCGACAGGTGAGGTTTTCGCGATACTCAATGCGGACGATTGTTACTGCCCGAATATTCTGACGAAGGTGGCCAAGGCGTTTGCAGAAAATCCGGATGCCGATGGGATTTTTGGCGGTATGATTTACGTAGATGGATCGGGGAAAGAGATTTTTCGGCGCATGGAAGGTGGGTTTGACCCAAACATTGTTCTATTTGGGATTTGCATGGTGCTGCATCAGGCCTTTTTTGTTAAGAAAAACGTGTACGAACGACTGGGTGGGTATCGCCACAAGGAATTCAAAAGTGCCGCCGATGTGGATTTCGTTCACCGAATGATTCGGGCAGGTTGTAAAATCATGCACATCGAAGATTATATCTGCGAGTATCGCTATCACGACTTCGGGCAGAGTGCAGACGAGCGGGTGGTTGCGAATATGTCGGCGGAAACCGCACGAATATGTGCTGAGAGCGGGATTCCCGGCGGGTGGCGAGGCGTTGTTCTAATGAATTTGGCGCGACTTAAACGTCAATGGCTGAAGGTCGTCAACCTCCACAAAATTGACCTAATTCCAGGAAAATTTTATTTGCGGCGACACATGAAGGCCAGAACGAAGTTCTCCACAAACTCAGGCGTGGATAAGCTAAGCGACGTGAATCGTTAAGGACATTCAGGTAGTCGTTCAGTTCGTGGAGGTTCGGGCGGCGATCCAGCAACCCAGTTTGAGGGCGGGTTGTTCTTTGAGGCAGCCATAAATTTGGACGCTGCTGCTTGGCGCTCTTCTTGTTGTGGCCCCGACCGAACCAAAGGATTCGGTTGCATCCTCTCGCGCTTCGACAGACTCGATGTGAGTTCGATGCGTCCATCATTTCCGGTCTGGTCGTTAAACCTCGGCTGTAGTATCCGCAGATACTAGAGCAGAATGCGGTCTCCACACCGAGCGCATTCGAGTGCATTTTAAGACAGCGCACCAGCATTTTTGTGTCGAGATAACGCTGCGAGCACACTCTATTTCATTTGACGAAAAGCGCGGCGTGATACGTTCTCGGGTTGTCAGAATGCCCTGCTCACCTTCACAATTCATCGAACACTATTTTAGTGCTTTGGGGGAACACGGCATCCCCGCCGTCATCATCCACGGCTATGGATCCCTGCCCGAACAATGGGGCTCGGATATCGATTACAGCGTGCCGCGTGATGCTTTGGCGCGCATCCCGGAAATCGGTGCCAAACTGGCGAAAGAATTTGGCTGGAGCGCGACGCGCCCGATCCACTCCAATCTCTTTGCGGTGTATCAGGTGTTCTTCCGTTTGGACTATCCGGAGGAGTGCGTGCAGATGGATGCCTGCTCGGATTTTGTCCACTCCGGCTGCTTTCTCGCCAGTGCAGAGGAGTTACAGTCGGGCTCCGTGTTGTGCGGGCACTTCCGTCACTCTGCATCCGCTGCGGAGTTTTCTTATCATCTCGGGAAAAATCTCGCGAAATGCCGCCCAATTGCGCGGGTGCTCCCGCGTCTTCGGGAGTTGGCGGCGCTCGATCCTGCGGGTTGCGAGGGTGTGCTTCATCGGCTACTCGGTGAGAATATTGGGATGTTGGCCGAGTGGCTCGAACGCAAAGGGGGGAAATGGGACGACCTCGCAAAGAAGCTTCGACGGCGACGGCGTTTTGGGCTGTGGCTCAGGCTTCAGGAATCGCTCCGATTGCTCCGCCGGTGGTGGTCCCCTCATGGGCTTCACATCGTCGTTCTCGGCCCGGACGGTGCGGGGAAATCCACGCTCATTTCTGCACTCACAAGTTCCCTGCAGCGGTTTTTTCGCGGGGTGGATTACATCCATTCGCGCCCGTGCGTGCTCGACCCGAAGCCTCCCGGCGGCGTGGTATCCGAGCCCCACGCTCAGACGCCTCGCTCGTGGCCGGGGTGCATCGCGAAGACGTTTTATTACTTTTTCGATCACTGGCTTGGGCAACTCGTTCGCGTGCGCCCAGCTCTCGTTCGTAATCGAGTGGTGATTTTCGATCGCGACTTCCACGATGTCATCGTGGATCCCACCCGTTACCGGATGAAGGGCATCGGCTGGCTGGCTCGTGCGCTGGCTTGGCTGCTTCCGCGCGCCGACATGGTCTTTGTCCTCGATGCCCCGCCGGAGATCATCCATGCCCGCAAGCCCGAGTTGCCCATTCCAGAGTTGGCCCGCCAGCGCGAGGTGTTGCGGAAGTTTTCCGAGACTCGGCAAACATGGCGACTTATTGACGCCTCTCTGCCGCAGGACACTGTCGCGCGTGAAACCATCACGGCGGTGCTTGAAAAAATCCGCTTCCAGCCATGAGTGCCGCGCCTTCACCGCTCCGTGAGCTCTTTGCGCCCGAAGAAAATACTGCGCAGGCTATTCGCAAACGCTTCCGCATCCTGAAGCGGAGCGGTCAGCATCTTCTCGCCCTCCCGCTGGCTTCTAACGAAGCCGTATCTGCCATGCGCCTTTACGCGCCGCAGCGCCCTATGGCCCGGTCGGCCTGCGCCGTTTTGCGCACGCTTCTGCGCTTCGGCTTTCCCCCACCGCTGCGGATGGAGGAGTGTCTGATTTCCCCTACGGATCCGTTCAGCCAATTCCTTTCATCGCTTGGTAATTCATGGACGCTTTCCGACACTGGGCTCGGCGTTCTGTTCGGAAATCCTCGCGCTGTCGGTCGGCGATTTGTGCTTATGCTCTTTGAGAACGGGCGCACGGTGGCAGTAATAAAGGCGGGCGTCGGCAGCGTAGCGCAAGCGCTCGTGGGGGCGGAGGCGCATTTCCTCCAATCAGCAGGCAGCATCGGTCTCCCGGCTCCGTTGGCGGTGCTCGAGTCCGAGCGCGTCCACGCATTTGCCATGCTCCCTCTGGAGGGTGAAGCCCCGCGAAACGCATCGCCGCGCGACGTTCAGCGAGTCCTCCAGCCGTGGCTCGCCGCCACCGCGAGCATCCCGCTTTCGGACATTTCCGGATGGGCCAAAGTGAGTGCGGCCAGCGCCGATTCGCCCGTCTGGAAAAAGCACTGCGCGGGCGTCTCATCGCGAAACATTTGCCCTGCGATCGTGCACGGAGACTTCGCGCCGTGGAACATCAAAGTGCATCCCTGCAGCGGCGTGTGGCAGGTGTTCGATTGGGAGCGCGGCCAGCTCTGCGGCGTGCCTGCTTGGGATTGGTTTCACTTTGAACTCCAGACGGCGATCCTCGTTGATCGAGAAGACCTCAATGCGCTCCACAGGCGAATCGCCGGACTTTTTGCAGCGCCGGAATTTCACGACTACGCAGCACGCGCAGGCATCACTGGACTAGAGCGTGCCCTACTCGCAGCGTACCTTTTGCATTGCGTGAACGTCCAGCCGCAGACCGAGGGCCTCGCCGCGATAGAGGCTCTCCTGCAATCCGTTTAGCCCTTGCCCACAACCTCGCGGTAGAGCGCATTCATCCGCTCGACTTTTTGCTGCCAGTGGAAATGCACCCGTGCGCGCTCCCTCGCCGCAGCTCCCATCCGCAGCCGCAACTCCGTATCCCGATACAGCAACTCCATCGCCTCCGCCATCGCCTGAAGCGCCGCATCCACGGACGTCACGGGAGCCTTAAAACCGCACGCTTCCGTGACTTGTAAAGCGGGGCCGCCCGTATCGAGGCAGATCACCGGACGCCCCGCCGCCAGCGCCTCCAGGCAGACATTACCAAACGCTTCGTGCAGTGCCGGGTGGACGAGCACATCCGCCTCCCCCAGCTTCTCGTACACATCGGTGACTTTCGGCAGATGCCCCCAAAACGTCACGCGGTCTGCAATCCCTAAATCCCGCGCAAGCTGCTTCCACGTTTCCGCTTCCGGTCCCGAACTCACGATCCAGTATTCGCTGTCTGGGCATTGTTTGCAGATGCGTGCAAAGGCCATCAGCCCAAGGTGAAAGCCTTTCCAGTGTAGCAAGCGCCCAAGGCTGATGAGCCGGAATGGGCGTTCCGTGCGCAGCGGGAACTTTGCAAAATACTCGATCTGCTGATCGTCCACCGCCCACTGCGGCTCGACGATCACGCGGGAGGCACCAAGCTGCTCGATGCGGGCCTTACTTTCCTCCGTAGTTGCGAGGACGACCGCCGCCCGCCCCATCGCCGCGCGGGTCGGAATACCAAAGTGCGCCAACCCGCGTGCAAAATTGCGCGCCAGCTCGAACCGGCGGCCACGGCGGCTGATGACGCTCTTCAGCGCCGGCGGCGTGCTCTCCCCGCCGCCCAGCGGACCGAGGACGCACTTGAGCGGGAGAAAAGTGAGGAAACTCGGCACCCAGTATTTCCCGATGGTCGCATGGTGCATGACATCAAATCCCACCTCCGCATGGAGCCGGGAAGCGTGCCGCCAGATCGCCAGTTGCCACAGGTAATAGTAGAGCTGAAAGCCACGCTCCTTGTGCTTCCAAAACATCGCCCAACTCGGCAGGTCGTAATAGACCCAGTGAAGGTGCTCCTGTTGCTCTGGCGTAAGTTGGGCACGCTCGATCGAGGCACGATTATTTGCCCGCGTCAGCACCCACACATCGTGAAACCGCGCCATGTGCAAAGCCCACTGCCACCCGTTCCCCGGCTCCGAGCCTTTATTGGGCTCGCATGCGTAGGCGGAAATCAGGACTTTTAATCGTTTGGACATAGATTCGGCGCAACTTGCGGAACGCAGGTGAGTGTTTCAAGTTCTAGTTGCTCAATGCGCAATGCCCGTCGTGCTCAGCAGCCGCTGTGCATCCATCACCAGCATCCCGTCGTGCCAGTTGATGTGATGAGTCCCGCGGATTCCCGCTTCCCAATCACGGACTTCTGCAACCAGTCGCTCGCGGTAATGCCTCGTGTCGAGCTGAGTTACTTCGTTGATTCGCAACCCGTGGCCGTAGCGTAGGACGCAGTCTTGCGATGGGCGGTAAAGTTTCCCTTCGAGCTCAAACAGAGCACCGGCTGGGCGTGCGCCTTTGTATCCTCGGACTACCGGGTTGCTCGGATGCGGCGTCCATCGGTCGCTCAGTGGAGAATCCCCACTGAAGATGAAAAGGTCGCGACTCAGCGCAGAAAAGCCACGCCGTATCGTGATGAAAAGCCACCATTTGCCGCCATGCTGTTGAAGCGTCGCATCGGCAAAGCGGATGTCCCTCATCAGCGTCTTGTGCCTCACCCAGCGGTGGGGGAACTCCTCGCAGCGATACACGTCGAGCGAGCGCCCGGCGCCGCCCTCAGGCATCATGTAAAGTGCGCCTTCGAACTCGAAAAGAAAGGGGTAAGAGAGGTGGTAGCTCTCGGAAATTACACGCGTGGGAGACGAAACGGAACCGCCATCGCTCGCGAGCTGCATGACAGAGATATGCCCGTGCGGCTCGCCGGTGACCCACTCTTCACAAAACACTACGAGGTCGCCGTCGCGCTTCCATAGGAATGGGTCTGCCCAAATACGATCCTGCGGCGGGAAAATTTTATGCAGCGATGCCGGTTGAGGATTAAGGAGCGCCGCCTTTTCCGCCCGGCCCGCGAGGAGGAACCACTGGCGGGTAAATCCGTGCTCTTCTTTCTGCTGGGCGCGTGAGTTTCGCCTCTTGCGGACAAGGTCTGGCAGCAATCCGAGGTCTGGAATGAAAGGTGATCGGTGCCAAGACATTGGTTAAAGGGGCCTTGTCGCGCGCGCTAGTATTGCTTCGTAGAACTCACGGAATCGCTCACTCGCGCGCTCGGTGTCGCAATAATTCAGCACCCAATTTCTGCCATTACGTCCAACAGTCTTCCGACGGGACTCATCAGTGGAAAGGTTTGTTATTCTGGACGCAAGATTCTCGGCGTTCATTTGTAGGACTTCTGCGGCGTCCGCTTCTTGGAGATCAGCCGCGAGACATATTGTGTTCGATGTGATAACCGGCGCTTCGCAAGCCATGGCTTCAGCCATGGCGAGACCAAATGCCTCGCGGCGCGAAGGGAACAGGAAAACATCAGCTAGGCGAAGCAATGCCCACTTTCTTTCTCCGTAAACTGGTCCGGTGAAATGCAGGCCTTTCCGGCACCCCAGTTTCCCCGCGAGCTTCTCAAGGTGTTGTTTGCCCCCCTCCCAATCTGGGCCGGCAAAAACCAGAGTAAACTTCCCTGGTTCAAGCTTTGAGAATGCCTTCACCACGATGTCCAAGCCCTTTATTGGAACATCGATTCGGCCTAGATAGACCAGCAGGAAAGCACCGTTAGGGATGTTAAAATCCGCACGACATGGTGCTCGAACTATCGCGGAGTTCGCGGTATCCAGCAGATTTCCTTGGACCAGAATGTTGCCGTGGTAGCCGGGCAGAAGGTATTTAAGGCGTCGTGCGACCGATGATGCTAGAACTTGGATTCCGGCTGCGCCGCGAATTCCTCGGTCCAAAAAATTCAGATAGATAAATTTTTTCAGCCACCTCGCAAATGTTTGAATCCCCAATTGGCCGTGCGACGTAAATACGTAGGGGACACCAGCGGCACTTAGTTCACGTATTAGTGGTCGCAGGCTTCGACTGATACTGTGAAAATTAAAAATTACAGTCCCTGCAGGAAAAGCGAAGTGTTGTGAAATGGTTTTCCATCGCAATTTTCCGAGAGATTCGACTTCAAGGACCGGAAATCCTAGAGGGTCGTCGCCTTCATCTTCACGCTCAGTAGTCGGAGTCAGCCCGACGGCGTTCAGCCCCGCATTCCGCTGGCTCGCGATAAACGCGTGAATCGCGTTGGAGTGCCCGCCTGAAGTGCGAGCCGAATATGGGAAAATATGGATGATATTTACCACGTCAAAAATGCACTCTGTCGAATCCGTGAATCATCTGTTGCAGAATTGCTCCGTTCACCAGTGCATTCAAAGCTTCGCCTTGATTGCTTTTGCAATATTTTCGAAGTCTGCGTCCCTCAGGACTGCGAGGTAATCAACCGACGCTCTTGGGTCCGCGACCTTAGGGTCACACCTTTCAAGATACATTCTCAGGCGGCATTTCGGCACGGAGAAAAAGCCGTAACCTGCCTCTTGTAGAAATCTGAAAACCGGCTGCTCACCCAGCGTTCCTTCGCAGGGCTCGGCAAACTCGAATAGGACAGCTTGAGGCCGGACGGACTGGAATACATTCCGCGCGCCTTTCAAAACCTCGCCCTCAAAACCCTCCACGTCGATTTTGATAAAACGAATCGCTTTAATGCATTCCTTCTCAATAACCGAATCCAATGTCTCGACGTTGACCGTTATGCTGTCGGTTTCTACCGACGAGTAGTCTAACACCAGAGAACCCGAGCCTACGTTCTCCTTCAGTATCCGTAACGTCATTTGATCGGAGTTGGTGCCGAGCCCAAATGGATGGAGTTTTACGTTCGTCACATTGTTACGGGCGATACTTTCGGTGATAAGGCGTTGTACCGAGGGATTGGGTTCAAACGAGTGAACTCTGCCAGTTTCTCCGACCAGTCGCGACAGCCAAAGCGAGACGATTCCGACATTTGCTCCGATATCGAGCACTGTGTCGCCTTTCCGGACGATCTTTTCGCAAATCCAACTAACTTTGCTGTCGAGATCCCCAGTATAAAAAGCAGTTCGTCCCACGAGATCATTCAAATTGCATAAAACCTCACCGCCTTTGACGGATGCCCATACAAATTCCTCTTTTTCTCCGCCAAACCGTTGGACCATAGGATGATTCGCAATCCGGATTGCACCGCTGTAGAGCGGGTACAACCTCATTATTTTTGAGAGAATTGATTGCGAAAGTGTTGGCATTGCTAGAGCTGTCGAAGACAAGCCTTCTTTCAAGGAGTCTTCCAAACGACGAAACCCGATGCCCGCGTTAATGGCAACATTTCTTCGTGCGATAACGACAATCGGCCTGAAACTGAGCGGATGGGGCTTGCGCGAATGAACGCTTTTTTGGGATAACCTCCGTCCAAATGAATCTCAAGGCTTTGATGGACAGCTTACAACGCGGACTGCGAAGACCCGATGTCCGACAACATCCCTTCCGGGCGATTTCCAGACGACTCGGATGGCGTCGGCACTGGAAAAACTCTTCTTCCCCCATCCTGATCTCCCCTTGGTGGAGGGATCTCCAGATTTTTCTCCCACACACTGGCAATGCCTCGCTGATCTATTATCGCACTCTCTCTTATCCAAGCCTCGTCGCGCTGCTGCAAACGCTGCTTTTTCCCGGGATGACTTTCGTCGATGTCGGCGCACACATCGGCGAATACACGCTGATAGGGGCGCACATGGTCGGGGCCACGGGAAAGGTGTGTGCGATCGAGCCGATCCCAGCCTGTGTTGAGGGCTTGCGGCGCAACGTCAGCATCAACAAACTAAATCAAGTTTCCGTTCACACTGGCGCATTGTCCGCCAGCTCGGGGAAAATCGGATTCCTCTCGGACTCTGGGAACTCCGGCTGGATCGCGACAACCCCCGACCAAGTAGTCTTTGAGGTGCCTACTTGGGCGCTCGATGACTTTTTGCCCCATGCAAAGCTCGAGCGCGCGGACGTCATAAAGCTCGATGCCGGAGGGAACGAACTCGATGTCTTGCGTGGCGGGTCGAAAACGTTGCAGCACAGCACGATGGTGATGAAGCTATACCATCCTTCCGTAACCCAGGCACGGTTCGGCTACCCGTGCCATGACAGTATAAAACTCTTGCTTGAGATGGGCCTTAAGTTGAAAATTATGGTCCGAGGGGAAGTTTTCCCGATTCACCGACCGGAAGATATCGATACCCATTTTGACCGACTGGATTACTGCCATGTGATACTTGCCAAACGCGTGTAGCGGCGTCCAATCTCCACCAAATTCCAATTCCGAAAAATTGAAAGTTACATCACTTCCAAACTGGGCGGACGCCCTCGCCGCGACTCGCAATCTCTTTAAGGGGAGCCCCGATGACCCGACTCCAGTCCACAATCGGGATGTTTTTTATATCCAGTTGCTGGCCGACCTTGGCGCCCTCGACGAGAGCAAACATATCGTGGACCTCGGGGCGGGCCTCACTTGGGTAGATACCATCCTCAGAAAACTCGGCCCTAAAGTGACACTCGTGGACGACTACGGCGGAGGCGGAGGCGTGGATAGGGAAAGGCGGGAGGCAGCACTCGCGATTATCGCCCGGTTGCGGAGCGAATTTGGAATCGGCGTGGCGGAGCTGGATTGCTTAAAAAACCCGCTCCCATTTGCGGATGCCAGTGTGGATGCCGTGACGTGCTTTCACAGCATGGAGCACTGGGCCGATTCCCCCAAGCCTCTCTTTGCCGAGATAATGCGTATTTTGAAACCCGCTGGGCACGTCATTTTTGCTGTCCCAAATGCGGTCAACCTTCGCAAAAGACTCACCGTGTTGATGGGGCGCAATAACTGGTGCCCCCTCGATTATTGGTATCATGAGCCACCGCCTTTCCGTGGCCATGTGCGAGAGCCCGTCCTCGCAGACCTGCACCAGATTTTCGAATGGAACGGGCTGCAGGTGAAAGCCAGCCACGGCCGCAATTTCATAGGGCGCGATATCCACTCACTCGGCTGGCTTCCCCTTTCAATCAGACACATGATAGCAGACGTTTCCGAAAAGTTGCTGCAGTTTTTCCCCACCCTGTGTTCCGATATCCATGTCGTCGGTCAGAAGCCGCGGTGAAGAAGATCGCTCACAGATTGGATCCAGACAGACGCGCTCGTTGGGCGAAAAACGGAAGGCGAAATTCTTGCTCGATTGGAACAGCTCATCGCGCACCCGGCATTCCAGAAATTCGCCACTCGGGCAGGAATTCAGGGCCGAGAGAGGGGCTGGCGACGATCGAGGCCCTGCTAGCGAAACCCGCAAAGGGGTGTGATTAAAAGTGGAATGCTGCTTGCAGTAGGACAGGCATCCTGTCTGTCGGAGTGGGATGGGGCTTCCAGCCCGTCCAGAGCGACGTGCAGAAGCCTTTGCGGCGGCCTTCGCGAAGGGATGAGGGGAAACTGGACAGGCTGGAAGCCCATCCCACTCCGACAGCCTAGAAGGCTGTCCTACTACCGTCGCGCGTCGCGCTTCCATTCC
>JAYSTZ010000202.1:0-1836 GCA_043719365.1 Verrucomicrobiaceae bacterium
CGCGACGGGGTCCTGCAAGGCGAGCGCGGAGTCGTCGCACACCGCGAGTTCAAAGCGCTTCATGTCGAGAATCGCCACGTAGCAATCGACGAGCGCCGAACCAAGCCGCATGGCCTCGACTTCCGCCGTGATGCGCTGGCCCTTCTTCGCCTCAACCAAATAGTAATCAATGTCTTCGTTGTCCGCGATGCCGTGGACGCTCGTGTTCAGGGCCACTTTTTGCGGCGCAGCGAAGTCGTTGTTTGGCTCCTTTTCATCCGCGACGGGATACTGCCCGACGGAAAGCGTCGCCGCCTCCGTGATGCCACCCGCCGTCCGCACCCGCACGACATGCGTGCCGAGCCGCGTGGCTGGGTCGGCCTTCAGCTTCACTTTGAGTTGCGCGGGGTTCGTGCCGTCCATCGACACGACCGTGAACCCCGGCTCGTAAAACAAAATCTCCTGCGCGTCGTTCAGCCGCGCGCCATTGAAGAGCGCCTCCACTTCCGTCCCGCGCTGGATGCCGCGCGGTGTGATGATGGTCAGATTCGGCGTGGCTGCTTGGAGCAGCGCGGCGCAGAACAAGAATGCGAGCGCCGCGAGCCAAGTTGGGGATTTCGGATTTCGGATTTCGGATTTCGGATTTGGGTGCGGGTGCCCTTTGGATGCGTTGTTTTGCTGGGATGCGGGCCAAATCATAAATCGGAAATCAGAATTCATAAATTGGCCTAAGCGATGAGGTCTTTGAGCACCTTGCCCCCGTCCACGATTTCGATGGGACGGTCGCCGGGCGCCATGAGTTCCTTGTCGGCGACGATGCCGAGCTGATTGTAAATCGTCGTCGCGAAATCCTCGACGGTTAGTGGCTTCTCGTCTGGCTCCGACGCGGTCGCATCCGACGAGCCATACACGTAGCCTTTTTTGATACCGCCACCCGCAAGCACCACGCTGAACACTTTCGGCCAATGGTCGCGTCCGGCGGTTGCGTTGATTTTCGGCGTGCGTCCAAATTCGCTGCTCACAACGACGAGCGTCGAGTCGAGTAACCCGCGCTGCGCGAGGTCCGTGATGAGCATCGCAAACGCTTGGTCGAACGGCGGCATCTGGCCGTTGATGGCTCCCGCGATATTGTCGTGATGGTCCCAGCCCCCGAACGTCAGCGACACCATTCTCACGCCGGACTCCACCAGCCGCCGCGCAAGCAGCATCCTCATGCCCGCTGCGTTCCGTCCGTAGGCATCCTTCAGCGCATCCGGTTCCGCCTTCATATTAAATGCCTCGCGTGCTTCCGCCGAACTCAGCAGCCCGTAAGCGCGCTGGTAGAAAGTGTCCATCGCATCAAGCGAGTCCGATTTTTCCAACGTGCGGAAATGTGAATCCACCGACTGCAACATCGTCTTCGCCTTTGCAAACCGCTCCGGCGAAACACCGCCCGGCAGCACGAGATCCTTCACTTGGAAATTCGCATCCGCTGGGTCCGACCCGAGCGAGAATGGCCCATACGCGGAGCTAAGATAGCCGCTGCCCGCAAACTCATTCGGCATCGACGGCACGCAGACATAAGGCGGCAGATTTTTGCGCGGCCCAAACTCATGCGAAATCACCGACCCAAACGACGGATACGACAGCGCCGGACTCGGCCGATAGCCCGTGAACATGTTGTGCGTCCCGCGCTCATGCGCCGCTTCGCCATGCGTCATCGAGCGGCAGACCGTGATTTTATCCGCAATCTGCGCCGTCTTCGCGAGGTTCTGCGAAAAGAGCAGACCGTCCACTTTGGTCGGAATCGACCCCAGCGGCCCGCGATACTCCACCGGCGCAAACGGCTTCGGGTCCCACGACTCCTGATGCGCCATG
>JAYSTZ010000203.1:0-1836 GCA_043719365.1 Verrucomicrobiaceae bacterium
CCACGGCTGGTCGGCGGCGAGGCCGGTTCCGCCGGTGCGCTCCCAAAGCTCTTCGGCCAAATGCGGCGCGAATGGGCCGAGGATGGTCACCAGCAGACGCACGGCTTCGCGCGAACGCGGGTTCGCGGATGTGAGCGCGTTGGTGCAGACCATCATTTCTTTGATAGCGGTGTTGAATTTGAGCGCTTCGATGTCTTCGCTGACTTTTTTGATGGTCGCGTGGACGACCTTCGCCGTCGCTTTGTCCATCGGGATGTTTTGCAGCGCGGTGGACGGCAGCCATTCGCCGTCCGCGTTTTCCTCCATGACCAGCCGCCACACTCGGGCAAGGAAACGGAACACTCCTTCCACGCCGCTCATGCTCCATGGCTTCGTGGCTTCGAGCGGGCCCATGAACATTTCGTAGAGCCGCAGCGCGTCCGCGCCGTATTCCTTGATGACGTCATCCGGATTCACGACGTTGCCGCGCGCTTTCGACATCTTTAAACCGTCGTCGCCGAGGATGAGCCCTTGATTCACCAGCCGCTGGAACGGCTCCGGCGTGGAGACGTGGCCGAGATCAAAGAGCACCTTGTGCCAGAACCGCGCGTAGAGCAGATGCAGCACCGCGTGCTCGGTGCCGCCGACGTAAAGGTCCACGCCGGGCGATGGACTCGCACCCACTTTTCGAGAATCTCGGTATTCGGGTGCAGTCATATCCGCGCTCTCTAATTCGAGTTTGACTGGTTTCCCAAAATGAGTGAGAACTTCAGGTGAACGGAGCGTCTTGGACGTGGAAGAGCAGGCCACTATGTCGGCATCGCTCGCCGTTCCTTTTTTCTTCCACATCGTGACGATACTGAGGGTGTTTTTGGCCGCACGAACTTCTTCCACGACAAAAATGGTGCCGTTCACCTGCTTCACAAAGCAAAGGACATCGAGCCCCTGATGGCTCTTGCCGGCGTTGATGATTCGATCCGGCGCAGCGAGCACGCTCGGTATCATTTCATAATCATCATCCGTTATCGCAATCTGCCCCCGTGGCTCCTCAATGATTGGAGCCCCGTGGGTCTTGTTGATGTGATTTATCGCGTAGGTGTCCAGAACATGAAACATCCCGCGTGTATCCACCCCGGTTGCTTCGCGAATTACGCGTGCGGCGGCCTCATCAACATAACCTAGCGCAAGCCGATGTCGCTCCCCGGAATGCCGTGCCCGACAGTATTCGAGCATCTTGTGCAGTTCGGAGCGCACCTTCGCGGGCTCCTTCGGATACGGCGGGATATTGGCGCCCATCCAGTATTGTTCAGCTTTTCTGTCGAAAGGACGATCGTTGTTGGTTGGGTCGATATACCGCAAGTAATACCAGCACGAGCCCGCCCATTGCGGCATCGTGTTTAGCTCGCGCGTCGCGGTGTCGCTGTAGCGCACCCAGTCCGTCGCCTTCGAGAGCGGCGGCTCGGGCGTGCCGGTGGGTTTGAAGTCCAGCAGCTCCGGCGGCAACAGCGGCAGTTCGCTCTCGTCGAGCGCGCGATGTTTGCCGTTTTCCCACACGATGGGAAAAGGTTCGCCCCAATAGCGCTGACGCGAAAAGAGCCAGTCGCGGAGCTTAAATTGAATACGCGATTTTCCCACGCCGCTTTCCTGCAAGCGCCGGATGAGCTCCGCCTTTGCCTCGCTCGTCGGCAGCCCGTCGAGCGGCCCGCTATGAATCGCGAACCCTTCGCCGCAAAAAACTTCCAGCGGCTCCGCATCGCATACACCGCCGCCGCCGAGACCGAGCCGCGGCTCCGGCGAGACCACTTCGCGGATGGGCAGCGCAAACTTCCGCGCAAACTCCCAGTCGCGCTCATCGTG
>JAYSTZ010000204.1:0-27803 GCA_043719365.1 Verrucomicrobiaceae bacterium
GCCGACTTTTACCAGTGCAGATGTGGACTTATTTGCCGACGCAACTGTGGACGAAGTGAAAGAAGCCGTCACCCGAGCAAAATTGAACAAAGGTGAATCGGACGTGTATGTCCAAGTCTGCACTGAGATGAACTTCCGTAGCAGCCCTCGCTGGCGGTTGCGGGCTTTCACCACCCAAGTGGGCAACGTCAAACTCACGCTCCCCCACCCGCTCGACATCCTCATCGCCAAGATGCACCGCGCGGATGAAAAAGACCTGCGGGCGTTTCGCATGGTCATCGCGAAAACGGGCCACCCGACCGAAGACGAACTGCGGCACGAACTCCAATTTTCAGTGGACCTTTACCGACCCAATTTCGATGAAGAAATGGTCGGCGACATCACGAATAACACCCGGCTCGTGTGGCAGGAGATTTTTGGAAAAGACATCAACGTCCGCCAAGAAATCATCGCCCCCGCGCTCGCAGCCCGACGCGAAGGCTACAAGCTAGACATTCCGCAACGCGACTACCGCGCAGAACTCGAACAACTCTCCCGCGAGTAACTGCGCTTGCCTCCACGCGGCGGGGTATTTGCAATTCTACTTTGTTACTTGAGTCGAGAATGTAGCGGGGCCGTCTCGGCCCCGGTGTGTTCACACTAAACATCCAGCTTTTCACGAACGCTTTTTGCGTTCACGGGGCCGAGACGGCCCCGCTACTAACAACGTAGAAGTAAACGCGGGTGGTTTATTTCAGCTCCGCAAGCGCGGCGAGGGCGAGCTTGCGGGCACCGGGTTGCTTGAGCTTTGCGTCGGACGCTTTGATGAAATCTGCTTTTGCCTCATCCTTTCGATCCAGCGCAAGCAAGGCCCGACCACGGTTATAGAGGATGTAGGCGTCGTTCGGAGTGAGGGCGAGCGCGGCGTTAAATGCAGCGAGGGCTTCTTCATTTCGCGCGAGCAAAAGGAGGGCGTCGCCACGTCGGCTGTGGGCCTTGGCGGATAGCTCGGTGCGCCGGGCGTTTTGCTCAGGGACGCACTCGGTGATGGCGGCGAGGATGATGTCGCAGGATTGCAGCGCAGCCTCGGCGCGCGGTGGCGGCGTCTTTGGGTCGCGGAGGCTTTCTTTGACCTGCGCGAGAAGCGTGGCGAGCGGCTCGGTGGCTTCATTTCCCGGACCCCTGTTTCGCGTGAGGCGGCGGACGGCTTCGACGCAGCGGGCGGTGTCGCCGGTTGCGGCGAGCCTGATCAAATCGGTCGGCGTGGGAAGTGGAATGGGCTGGCCTTTCGGGATGATTTCCTCGGTGGGAGATTTGCCCGCGAGGAAGATGTCATCGCCGATGAGCCGCGAGTATTCTGCGGGGACTTGTTTGCCTTCCGAACGCTCAATGACTCGTGCGCGGGTGCGCTTGAAGACTTGCTCGATGGTGAGTCCCGACGACCGGAGCTGCGCGATGAGTTCCTCGGTGTACAACCCATTTGCACCGTCGCCGTCAGACGCGGCATGTCCCGCATCGGTGGCGAATGCGATGAGCGATCCAGCGGGCGGATTCATTTCGACGAGGCCGCCAAGCATGGCTGCATCACGGTTCGCTGGATTGCGCGCGACCGGCGTGGAGCGGCAGGCGTCGAGGATGACAAGGTTGCAGCCGACGCCGGAGTTGCTCATCTCGGCGACGACTTGCTCGGCATTGATGAGCTTTGTCTCTGCGAGTAGGCGGAGGCTGCCGTCGGCGACCGCGGCGGGGCTGTAGCCGGACTTCACCGGGAGCATATAGTTTGCGCCTCCGACGGAAATCCCGTGCCCGGCGAAATAAAACAGCGCGACTTCCGCGCCGCTGAGTTTCGAGCGAAATTTGAGCATCGCGGCGAGCAACTCATCGCGGGTGACGTTGTGTTCTTCGATGACGGTGAAGCCGAGCGTCCGCAGGGTTTTCGCCATCGCTTTCGCGTCGTTCGTCGTATTGCGAAGCGGGCCAACGGCGGTTTCATACCGGGCGTTGCCGATGACCAGTGCGATGCGCGGCCGCTTTGCCTCCTCGGCGGCGCGGGCTGAAGTCACGGCGCAAAGGAAGAAGAACAGAAAGCGAATACAGATGTTGATTTGCACGGAAGCGAGTGCGGGCTAGAACGCCGGAAAGCGACTTCCATTGCAAGCCACCATGATTTCTCTGCGCACACTCAGTCTGCTCACCGCCGCCGTGTTTTTGACCGGATGCTCCACGCCGCCGCCAGCAGTTGTCCCCGGCGATTCCTCCGCACCGTCGCAAGTCACGCCAACGGAGGCGATGGCCATTGCCCGGCAGCTCGCGAGTCATTCGTGGCGGCCGTTTTCCAAAAACATCCTGCATGGAAAGGACAAGCTGGGCGTGCTGGTGAACACGCCGGATGCAGGATTCAACGCCCAGCCCGGTCGTCCCGGATGGTGGCTCCCGGGCGAGGTAAATACTGGGATTCCCTACAAATGGGGCGGCTTCGACGACGCGGCGGCATTTGATCGCGCCATCGAGAATGGCCTGGCGGCAGGGGATGTTTCGTCCCCAGAGAAGCGTCGGGCGGACAATGCCGCAGTGAGTGCGCAGGCTGCGGGCGTCGATTGCTCGGGCTTTGTGTCGCGTTGCCTCAAGCTCCCTTCCGTTCACGACACTACGCAACTCCCAGCGGTCTGTAATCCGCTGGCAAACGCCGCAGACTTGAGGCCGGGCGATGTCCTGAATATTCCGCATCGGCACGTCCTTCTGTGTGCCGGATGGGCGACGCCAGATCGAGAGTGGATCTACTATTACGAAACCGGCGGAGCGCCCGACCACTGGCGTCCGGGACTAAAACAGGCACCGCTTTCGGCGCTCCTCGCACTGGGCTACGAACCGCTTCGCTACCGCGGAATGGCCACCGAGTCGCGCACGGACGGTAAACAAATTCTTACGCGGGCCGCACTCAGTTCGGCTTCCGTCGTCACAAAACCCGAGATCGGCGAACCGTAGGCGCAGGCATCCCGACTTTTGGGGGAAACGAGAACCTCTTGGGTTGTAAAAGGCGCGTGTGAGTGCCGCGAGGCTTTGGAGTGCGCGTGGCTTGACACCGCTTTGACTTACATCGGCTATGGCATTGAGCGACGAACGACTGCCGCAGGCAGGACAGACCGCCGCCGCCACGCGCTTCACCTTCCTCGAACTCACCACGCTGCATCCGTCGAAAGTTAAAGCGGTGTCAAACCACGCGCACTCCAAAGGCTGTCGCCACGCTTCACGCGCCGGTGGCATTGAGAGCATCGCCATTCCTTCCACGGTTTCTCTCGTCATGAGCAGATCAGGATGTGTGCGCCGGCTCCCGATCGCGAAATTCGGGCAGGCTGCGCTTGCGGACACGGCGCGTAGCGCGTAATCGCCACGCGTGATTTCCATCGGCGGCGGTACTGTATCTGATTTTCCCGAGCGAATCCGGCGTATTTTTTCGCCGGAGGGCTTGCTCGGGCAGGCTGCCAATTTCGAGCAACGCAACGAGCAGCAGGAAATGGCGGTCGCCGTGGCGTTGGCGCTGGTGGACGAAAAACACCTCGTCGTCGAAGCGGGCACGGGCGTTGGGAAATCGCTCGCTTACCTCATCCCGGCGGTCTTGTGGGCGAAAGAGAAAGGCAAGAAAGCCATCATCTCCACGCAGACGATCAACTTGCAGGAGCAGCTCGTTTACAAAGACATCCCCATCGTCCGTAAAGTGTTGGCGGACCTCATCGGCGAGGACGCATTCACCGCGATACTGTGGAAGGGGCGCGCCAATTATGTCTGCCCGACCCGCCTGGAGCGCGCGATGCAGCAGAGCGGCGAGCTTTTCTCTGGGCCAGAAATCGAGGAAGTGAAGCGCATCTGGGAATGGGCGCAGACGACTCAGGATGGTTCGCTCTCCGACCTCGCCGTGGAGCCCGATTCCGCAGTCTGGGCGCAGGTTTGCAGCGAGCCGCACATCTGCACGACGAAGAGCTGCGGCACGAATCCAAAGTGCCACTATCAGCGCGTCCGAAAAGCGCTCATCTCGGCAGATGTTGTGGTGCTGAACCACACGTTGTTTTTCCTTTCACTCGGCAGCGCCGCTGAGGCTGAAGAGGATGCGAGCGGCTACTTGTTCGCGAACGATTTCGTGATCTTTGACGAGGCTCACACCATCGAGAGCGTAGCCTCGAAAATGATCGGCCTCAATCTCTCGCAATACGGTCTCCGATACGCGCTTCAGCGGCTCTACAACCCGAAGACGAAAAAGGGACTCTTCCAGATTTTGCGCAACTCGGACGGCGTTCGCGCCGTCACGGATACGATGGATAAAGCGGACACTTTCTTCGAGAAAGTCGGCACCACCGCGGATTTCAAAAAGGGAAAAGAGTTTCGTGTGCGGAACCCGGACTTTGTTCCGGACACGCTCAGCGCCGAACTCACCAAGCTGCAAACGATCGTGGTCCAAACGCTCAAAGCCGTTGACGACGATATCACGAAAGCCGAGTTGCAAGACCTCGGGCGGAAGATTCGTGATGCCCGCAGCAGTCTCGCCACGTTCCTGAAACAGGACGCCGAGGAATACGTCTATTGGGTCGAGCAGACCGGAAAAACCGGGAATTTCCACAACCTGCACGCCGCGCCGATCGATGTCGCGGCGCATCTCCGCGCACTGCTTTTTCGCGATGCACATACGGCCATTCTTACGAGCGCCACACTCAGCATCGGCGGGGAAAATCTCGATTACTTTCGCAAACGCATCGGGGCTGAGGACGCTGTGGGCAAGCAGGTGGGATCGCCATTTGACTACGAGCGGCAGATGCGACTCTACGTCACAAAGAAGATGCCGGACCCGCGCGACGAAGGCTACGAAGAGGCGCTTGCTCGGCGGATTGAAGAGTTCATCCAGCTCACCGATGGGCGCGCCTTTGTCCTCTTCACGAGTTACCGCACGATGACTAATATCGCCGCGCTTTGCCGCGAAGCGTTCGACGAGAAACACGACTGGAAGCTGCTCGTGCAGGGCGAAGGGCTTTCGCGCACGCGACTCATCGCGGAGTTTAAGCGTGACCAAAAGCACGTCCTCTTCGGGACCAAGAGCTTTTGGAGCGGCGTCGATGTGCCCGGCGATGCGTTGAGCAACGTCATCATCACCCGGCTCCCGTTTGCAGTCCCCGACACGCCTCTCGTCGAAGCCCGCCTCGAAGCCATCGAGGCTGCGGGCGGCAATTCATTTGGCGACTACTCGCTGCCGGAGGCGATCCTTGAGCTCCGGCAAGGCGTGGGACGGCTCATTCGCACGAAGAGCGACAAAGGCATCGTCGTGATTCTGGATCCTCGCATCCTGACAAAAAGCTACGGCCAGAAGTTCCTGAATGCTCTGCCGAAATGTCCGGTCGAGATCGTGTGAACGGCGAATGACGAAGCGGTAAAGTCGCGATTCTGCATTGCGTTCGACGCGTGGTTGTCTATCGATTTCACCATCACCTACACATGACACTTCCTTCCATCTCGAGACGCTCTGCTTTCACCCTCATGGAAGTGATCGTCGTTGCTGCAATTATCATCGTAATCGCCGTAATCGGTTCGACCGTGTGGCAGGCCACCAAGCATAAAGCCAATCGTGCTGCGGCGCTGCAAAAGTGCAATTCACTCGGTAACGCACTGACCGCGTATATCAGCCAACACGATACGATGCTGCCGAAAGAAGAGCCGGATAGCGGCCAGTCCGGCTGGGAGGCCGCAACGCGCCCCGATGCCGACGACGCATGGTTTAACGCACTCCCGCGCATCGCCGGGGGGAAGGGCACGGGCGACTACGCCAAAGAGAGTAACTACAAGGCATTTTACGCGAGGGAGAGTCTTCTGTGCTTTCAGGGGACCCACTACCCCAAGGTGTCTATGCGCAAGCCCTACTACTCCATCGCCTTCAATACCAAGCTGCATCGCAAGGAGCCGAAGGACGCAGCAGGCAAGGATGCGCCCGCAAAAGACGCCGGTTCAAAGGAAAAAGCACGGGTGAAAATGGCTCAAATCTCGAACCCTTCTCGCACCGTCGCACTCCTTGAACACGGGATGAAAGGAGAGAAGCGCCCGATCGAAGGAATGAAATCGTACAGCGGTGACGATTGCAAAGCGAATGCCAAGCAGTTCGTCGCCCGCTGGAACGAACGCGGTATGATTGTCTTCCTTGACGGGCATGTCGAGCCGATCAAAGCATCACAGATCCTCGACAACAGCGCTGGCGTTCGCATCAAATGGGCTCCGGCGGAAGCTGACAGCATCCTCTGGTGCCCGTCGGACAAAGAGGACCCGAACTAAGCCCGCCCGTCGGCAAACTTTGCACCTTGTCGGATTCCCCTGCCGACGCTCTCATCCCTCGGAATGATTCACGGGCTCTCACCCATCTTTGCGGCGATATTTGAACTGCCCGCTGGCGCTGTCGGCTGGAAGATCGTTTTCGTACTCGCGTTGCTCGCCCTGGCGATCACGCTGTTTGCGATGGAAAAGCTGACGGTGGACATCATCACCTTTTGCATCCTCATCCCCCTCGTGTGCAGCGGAGTCCTAACCCCTGAGCAGGCCTACAGCGGATTTAGCAGCGAAGCCGTCATCTCTCTTGCCGCAATTTTTGTCATCTCCGGAGCGCTCACGGCCACGGGTGTGCTCGATCTGGTTGGCAGTCGAATCATGAAGCTCGGCGGCGGCAGCGAGGCCCGCACCATCTTCATGCTCATGCTCATTGCATGCGGCGTTTCTGCGGTGATGAACAACACCACGGTCACCGCCATGTTTGCCCCGGCGACCGTGGTCCTCGCGAGGCGCTCCGGCATCAACCCATCGAAAATTCTCATGCCGCTCGCCTTTGCCAGCATCCTTGGCGGCACAACCACGCTCATCGGCACGTCCACCAACATCGCGGTGAATCAGTATTTCAAGGACCACAAAATGGTCGAGCTTCGGATGTTTGAAATCACGCCCATCGGTCTCGTGATCTGCTTTGTCGGAATCCTCTACATGATGTTCATCGGACGAAAACAGCTCGTCGCCCGCGCGGACGACAGCCTTACCGCGAACTATGGCATGCGGGAGTATCTCAGCGAAATCATCATCATGCCCAATTCCCCGCTCATCGGGCAGCGGAGCTATGATTGCGACCTGAGCATTCTGGAGTTCCGAATTTTGAAAGTCATCCGCGGTCCCGAACAACTGATCCCCGACTCGCGAGTAGTTTTGGAGCAAGGCGACGTGCTGCTCGTCGAGGGAAAAGTGGAAAACCTGATGAAGGTGAAGCGCATCGAAGGCATCGAGATTAAGGCCGAATCGCAGCTCGGCGATCTGGCGCTGAAAGGCGCAAATTTTCGCATCGCGGAAATGCTCGTGACGCTTCAGAGCGAAGTGAACGGGCGCACGCTCCGCGAAGCCGACTTCCGTGCGAAATACGGCATCACCGTGCTCGCGATTTACCGGCACGGAACTTCTCTCGTGGAGAGTATCGGCGAAGTCCCGCTGCGCTCGGGCGATGTGCTGCTCGTGCAGGGGCCGGACGAGGCGATTACCAACGCGCGGGAAAAATTCGGCCTGTCCCTTCTCGATGATGTTAAACCGACGACTTACAATCCCAAGCTCGGTCTGCGCACCGTCGCGATCTTCGCCGGCGCGATTGCTGCGAGCACTCTTCCGATATTCCCAAGGGCCGGCGAATGGGGGCCGCTTCCTGTCAGCGTCGCCTTCTTGATCGCCGCAGTCCTCACGGTCTCGATCCGCGCGATCTCTGTTGAGAAAGCGTATGAATTCGTCGATTGGAAACTCATAGTTCTCATCGGCGGGATGACCGCGTTCGGCAAAGCGATGACGGCTACACAAACCGCGGACTTCCTCGCCAACGGAGTCATCGGCCTGACGGGCTGGATGGGGCCGTGGTTCGTGATGGCGGGGTTTTTCGCGCTCACCGTTCTGCTCACGCAACCGATGTCGAACGCCGCTGCAGCACTCGTCGTCCTGCCGGTCGCGATTAAGGCCGCCGAGCAGCTTGGGGCGAATCAACACAGCTTCGCAATTGCCGTGATGCTTGCCGCGTCCGTGTCATTCATCACACCGTTTGAGCCGTCCTGTTTGCTGGTCTATGCTCCGGGCAAGTATCGGTTCCGCGATTTCGTGAAGGTCGGCAGCGGACTGACGGCGGCGCTGAGCATTGTGATGCTCATCCTGATTCCCATCATCTGGCCGCTCACCGGCAAATAGCCTTACGGAGCCGGAGAGAGTCGCACGCCGCCGCCCGGGATTCCGTCGAGATAGTAGCCCGTCCCGAAGCCTGCTTTGCGAAGGATCACGCCGGAAAATTTCACCGTCTTCGCGGTTGTGGGCGATGTGAACGAGCCGCTCCATTTCCCCGAGGAGGCAGACGCGCTGACCTTGAGTTTGTCTGTTGCAGGAGAGACTACGGTGACTTTGTTCTTCGCATCCACGTTAACGGCTTTGACGCCGATCGTTGCATCACTGAGGTCCACGGCGGCATTGCCGTCTGCGTCGCCAGCGGTCAGTGCAGGGAAAAGCGGCGTGGCTTTCGGGAGCAGCTTTGCGCCGAGGATATCGACGGCGACGCCTGCGGGCCAGCCGGGGTGGAATGGTTTTGCGATGAGCGGGCGGGACCAAAAGAACCCGCTGCCATCGATATCCGAGGTTGTTTGGGAGCGAGCGGTTGCCACGCCGGAGAGCGATCCGTTTGCGCCGTAAAGCGGAACGTAGAGTGGAATCGTATCACCCGCGAGGAGGGACGAAGCCATCGAGAACGAAGTGCCGTCGGCGAGTTTGCCTTTCATTTTGACATCGCCATTCTTGGAAATCGCGAGCTCGCCGATCCCGTCGCCCTGCGGAAACTGCGCGGCGCTGAGGCCCTGGTTTGGAGCGGCGAGTGAGAGGAACGCTGCCGTGTGTTTGCCCTTGTCAGTGAGAGGGTCGAGCAGGGTCGTCGGCACAAGTGAAGTCTTCCCGTCATAGATCGATCGCGTGGCGGTAAAACCCGCGTAGGACGAGACGCCGGCCGGTTTGATCGTCGCCTTGAAAGACGGAACGTCGCCGATCTGAATGCTGAGCCCGAGAATGAGGTCCGCGCCGACTTTGCGGTTGAGCACGATCGAGTTGTTGCCGGTACCCGAAAACGTGATGACACCGGTGTCGGTCGTCTTTCCTTTGAGCGAGAATTTCTGGCCGCCCATCACGATCGCTCCAGAGAATGCACCGCCTTTGGCAAGGGTGATTTTTGTGAAGCCGGCGCTTTCATTCGTCCGCGCGTTTGTCCCTGCGGGCTCGACGAGCGCGTAGTAATTTCCAATCGCCTCAAGCGCCGACGAAATGCGAACCGTCACTTGGATCGACGGGCTTTCGTCCACGCCGCCGTCATCCACGCCGCCGTTGTCCTTGGCCTTGATCGTGAAGACTGCGGTGCCAACGGTAGTGCCGGCACTGAATGACAATACGCCGCCGGGAAGCAGAGCGGGCGCGGAGGTAAAGAGGTCGGGGCGGCTGTTGGAAAGCTGGAACGATACGGTCTGCGAAGCCTCGTCCGGCGGCCCGGCGGAGATCGCCGAGGTGAATTGCTGCCCATAAACCGTGCGTACGCCGACGGAGATTTGCGTGGAGATCGGGGTGAACGACGGCGGATCGTTCACGGCACGCGTTGTGATCGTGAATTGCTTCGTCACGGTATCGACGCCGCCATCGAGCGTGCCGCCACTATCCTGAAGCGTCACAGTGACCGTCGCCGTGCCGCTGTTGACGGGATGTGGAGTGAACGTCAGCACCCCACCCGGCGAAATCGACGGCTGTGTGGTGAATAGATTGTTCTGCGAATTGATGCAGCTAAACGAAACTGTCTGCGAACTCTCATCCGGCGGACCTGCGCTGATATCGGTAGCCCAGCCGACGATGGATTGCGCCCCGACATTGTGACGAACCGAGACGTTCGGCCCGGCGGTGAAAGATGGCGCATCGTTGACGCCGACGATTGTGATTGTGAAGGTTTGCACAGCGCTCGTATTCACCCCGCCGTTCTCAGTCCCGCCGTTATCCATCGCGGAAACCGAGACGGTGGCGACTCCGCCCATTCCTGCAACGGTGTACGTGAGCGTGCCATTGCTGCTCACCGCTGGTTGCGTGGAGAATAGCGCGTTGTTATCATTGGCGACGGAGAAACTCACCGTCTGCCCGCTCTCACCCGCACCCGGCGAAATTGCCGTGGCCCACCCGCTGACCGTCACAGCGCCAATCGAATCCCCCGACGTGCGGTTCCCGCCCTTGACAAATGACGGTGCTTTGTTCGGCTGCATCGTGATGGTAAAAAACTGCGGCGCGCTCGTGTCCGTCCCTCCACCGGAAGTTCCGCCATTGTCCATTGCCGTGACCGTGATGTTTGCCACGCCCGTCGCGTGAGCAGCGGGAGTAAACGTGAGACCGCCATTGGTTGAAACTGCCGGCTGCACGCTGAAAAGTGCGGTGTTGTCGGAGGATACGGCGAAGGTCACCATCTGTCCGCTTTCGGAAGGTGGACCGGGACTGATGGCCGTAGCCCAGCCAGCCACGGTGCGGAGGCCGCTGTCCATGGAAACCGACTGGTTCGCCCCTTTCGTAAAGCTCGGCGCGGCGTTCACCGCGACCGAGATTACAAGGACCGCCGAGCCCGTGCCTCCGCTGTTCGTTGCGGAGATTGTCACATTGTAGGAACCGCCGACGTTCGATGAACCATCGATAATTCCCGTAACCGTGTTAATCTGAAAACCGACGGGCAGCCCTGTGGCATCGTAAGAAGTCGGGCCGCCCGTCGCGGTAATCTGGTAAGAAAACGCGCCGTTCAAGTTCGCAGAGGCTGAAAGCGCGCTGGTAATGACGGGAGGTTCCTGTGTGCCCGGCGTGCCGAACGGTACGCTGGAAAGCCGCCACGAATCCTTATCGCTCCAATCACGAGCCGCAGTCGTCGCGGGCGCGACGGACACATAGCTGTGATTGTTCGTGGCATCGACGAACCAGTCCGATTTGTAAGAGAAGTTCAGCACATTGATGTTCCAAGGCGGGGCAGGCTGGAAAGCGACAGACTCTCCTGCATTATCGAGCGTTCCCGTGAACACTCCCGCCGCAAGAGGCACACTATTGCCGTATTGTGCGAGGAAAGCCGCGCGGTCTTTGCACACGACGATATAGGCGCCCGGCAAAAGCGTTACGCCGGAATCAAACGTGTAGCTAATGCCTGAAGTGAACTGGACTCCCGAAAGATTGAGCGTCGAACTACCCGTGTTTTGCAGTTCCACAAACTCAAGTTCGTTCGGCCGGAACAGCAGCTCGGTGATGCGGAGTTTGTCGATGAGACTCAGCACGGCCGCAGGCGGTGCGACGTTCGAGCCACCGGGCGTCGGCGGATTGGCCGGGAGGGCAAATCGAACGATGGTGTCCGAACCATTGGGGCTGCGCCCGAGCGATGAGTCGCGTGTCTGTGCGATGATATCGAAACGATCCACGACCGTATTATTAACACCTGTGAATGCAATATAGCCGTACGATGAATTCAGGCCGAACGCTAACTCTGTTCCGTTCCCGGGAGATGCCGCCCCCCCCTTCGCATTCAATCGCATGAAACCGCCGGGTGCCATGAAGCTGAGCGGCGGAAACGTGTGCCGCGCCGGGTAATTGGTTATATCGTCCGTAATGTGCATCCCGCCGATAGCGGCAGGCTGGGCTCCCGGATTGTACAACTCCACAAAGTCGCCGCTGAGGAGGTAGTCGGGATTTGCGCCCCATTCGTTGATCTTAATGAGGGTTGGCGACGCTAGAGCCAACGCTGCGGTATTCGCTACGCCGATGCTCGGAACACAAAGAGCCCACGTATTGAGCGTCGCGCCGGTGCGGCAGATGGAGTAGTCCGCTGGCTGCGGACCGAAAGTAACAGCGTCGAGCAAGAGCGCTCCGTTGCGGAGCTGGACATCGTCGCCGTCTTGATCGAGAGAGAATCCACTATGGATCCCGCTGCCCGCCAAATTTGTATCCGCATACACAATCAAGAATCCTCCCGCGTCGATTGTGGTGCCGACGGGAAATGTGTATTTCGCCGGGACAGTGGGCTCGTCGGTGAGTGTATAGCCGCTGATATCGACTGTTGCGGCGCTGTTGTTGAAAAGTTCAATTGTGTCGGGATACGTCCCATCGTGGAGGCGGGCGGCAACATTGTTCGCCAGGACTTCAGTGATGATTATACTTCCAGCTGCTGACGTCACTGTGGCGTTTGCTGTGGCTGTCGCCGGGACGATCGCGCTTTGGCCGATGAGGTTCAGCAAGTGCGTCTGTCGGGCGGTGGCAAATGCTTTTATCTCATCGATCCGAGTGGTCGGCACCCAGCCGGTGAGGTGCTGGTCCACAAACTGGTAGAAGGGCGGGTAAGGATTGCCGACGGTGCTGGCATTAAAAATTGTACCGTAATATTCGCGAATCGCGGTGTGATAAAGCGCGCGGAATGTTGCGTTTCCGGGAGTCGAATTGTTGCCGAGGAGCGGAAGTAAAGTTCGGAACGTCTGCCCATCATCCGTCATATTGTAAAGGCCCGTGCCGGTCGCGCCGGTAGGGGCATCGCCGAGACTAAACGCCGTATCGATGTCGTGAGGAAGCATGGTCATCTTGCGATTTCCCGAGCCGTCGGGTGGGAGGAAATACACCGCGTAGTCATCATCGACACCGTTCGAGAGCTTCGTCTCCAAGTCCTGAATAATGGTCATCACCGCGAGATGTTTCGCGAATTGATTCATGTCCGTGACGTTGGAAACTGCGGCGTATTCCGCAGCCGTAAACGCAGTTCCGTTCCATGCTCCGATGCCGCTGAGCCGCGTGCCGTTGTGTTGCGCGACATTGCCGACTGGGGCAGTGGGGAAGTGCGGTTGCGCGGATGTCTGCCAAACGGAGAAAAAAGTGGTGAGGTCTGTCCAGTCGTTCACCGCTGCATTCGTATTCTTCGCGAAGCCGTCGTAGAGCGGGTCCGGTGTTGTCGGCGTCGGGCCGCCTGTGCTCCGCCAATAATAGTTCAGCGCTGCCCCGTTGTCGATTTTCTTGTAGATGTTCCCGCCCTGCGAGAGTGGATAATGATTGGCTACATAGCTGCCGTCATTCTCCTCAATTCGGACCCACTTTCCGAAGTCTGGATTTTGCCCAGTGGTGAGAGTGGATGTGGTGGACTCCACTCCGTTTCGGCGTAGCTCAATCGGGATCGCGTTGTCCGAAGCAAGCCCCGCAGCCTGGAACAACCGCATCCCGAGAAACTGGAGATACGAGGATTTCGGATTCATCGCGAAATCCGTGATGCCTTCCCACGTATCGTCGTTCGGGATGGAAACACGCAGCGGCTTGAACTGGTAACTTCGGCTGCTGTTTCCGCGGATGCGCATATCCGCGCGGTAACGCACCGTAGCCTCCCCGCCGCGCGTGCTGATAAATGTCATGTTGAATCGCTGGTCGCTGTTCGGGTTCGATGCTGCGAGGGAATTAAAAGCCGCATTTTCCGCCCCAGTGAGCACCATCAGGTAGTAGCTGTCCGTCGCGGTGAATACTTCGTTGTTCACCTGATACATGCAATTTGCATTTTGCCCCTCGGTGGTCGGTGCTGGCCATGTCCGGGTCAGCGCTCCGTCCGTCGCGGAAACATACCATTCGACAATCGCTAGATTCGTCGGGATCGCTGCCAGCGTCGCCGAAAAACCACCCGAACCATCGCCCGTCATTGGGGTTGTTTGAAAAGCCCCAGGCGTCGTGCTCGCTGCATTCCGCCAGAAAAGCGTCGCCGACAGTCCGGCAGGCGGCGTCTCATCGTTCAACTCACACTTGATGGTCACACTCTGCGCTGTCGTCGGCACCGCAGGCGAATGGCTCACCGCCTTGATGATAGGAGCGATGTTCGCGACGAGCACCGAGTTTACCGCACCGGGAGTCGCCCCGAGCGCCGCAGTCGAAGCGCTCCAGTTTTGTCCGTTGTCGTTACTGATCGTCGGATTCCGCAGCTCCATCGACTTATTTCCGCCATCGGCTCCGGTCTGCCACGCCCACCCGTTGAACGTCGTCTCCCGGTACCGCGTTGCCCAATCACCCTCGTTCGAATACGTCACTTCGTCCACCTTGTCCCAAGTGCCAGCCACGATTCCGGGCTTTGAAAGCGTCACCTTCTCGCCGCTATCCGACAGCGTCCCGCCCGCCGTCCAAGGGCCAAAAACCCCGCTAATTCCGTACTTCGTCTGAACCGCAGCCGGGCTGTTTGCCACGACGATAAACCCGCCCGCCGGAATCGTCGTCGCGGCCGGAATCGTGAACGACACGCCCGAGCGAAACGCCCATCCGCTAATGTCCACCGGAGTCGAATCTGTGTTGTGAATCTCGAGAAATTCCTGCGCCACGACCTCCGGGAACGTGGACCCTGGCCGGTACATGATTTCATTAATAACCACACCGGCTTGTGCAGAGCTGGCGAGGATGACGGAAGTGACGATTGCGCGAAGAATATGGGGCATGAGATCCCAGCAATATGCCCTAGCCAGCCCAAATGGCAACCGGCGCTATCCTTACAGAAGCGAAAGATTTCAGCGCCGCTTTGGCCGGTTCATCGAGAGGATGCTCGTGCCGCGCGTGATGAGACTGCCGCCTACGATGAGCCTCCGCACCGACTCGCCCGTCTTCGGGTCATGCGTGAGCGCGGGTTCGCTCATCTTCTGCTCGATTTCAAACTGGCGCGGCTTTTGACCGGCTTTCTTCGGGATGGTTTCGTAAACGTATGTGGCCATGCGAAGTTGTTTATCCGGTTTTCGACGCTGTAATAGCACCAAAACTCACGGGACTTGCAGGTGCGCGCGAAAGAAGCGCTGTGCATCTGCGCTCGCCGGGATTGTGTAAACGAACGTCTCCACACCGCTCGCTGCTGTGCGACTGACCAGCGTTGCAGCCGACGAGGTAAATGGAGCGGTCAGGCTGCTTGTTTCCTGAATCGTATAAATCACGTCATCGGCTGCAAGGGCGCGGCGGAGGGTGAAAGTGAACGTTCCATCCGGGTTGCGCACGGTGGTCGGGAGTTGTGCGAGCGATCCGGCGGTCGGCGACCCGCTCAGCGCGTATTCCAGCAGCGCGGTAAGGCCGTCGCCGTCGCTGTCATCGCTGTCGCTGGAAATGCCGTTCGCCGTTTTCCATGCGGCGTAGCCCGTGAAGTCGGTGCCGCCTGGCGTCACGCTTGCGCTTGCCCGCCAGCTTGCGGCGAGGTTGTGATTTGGGTTCGACGCTGGGTTCTTTAGCACGAGCGATGGACCGAAGCCGTCGGGCTCCACTGGCCACGGTGCTGCCACGCCGTAGGTGCAGGCCCGGATGTCGGTGACCAGATCCGGAGCGCGAAGAGTGAGGTTTTCGCCGCTGTTGCTGAGTTTTCCGGTGTAGATGCCGTATGCCGTGCCGCCGTATCGCTCGGTGAATTTCGCGCTGTTCCGGGCGAGCACAAGCCGGGCACCGGGGGCGAGCACGGTGGTCGGGAATGTGTAGTCGATGCCCGTCGCAAAATACGCGCCGGTGAGATTCACGCTGCTGGCGCCGATGTTCATGAGCTCGAGAAACTCAAACTCGTCGCCGTCCGTCAGATCGGGGGATGCGGGCGCGGGCGGGTGATAGTGGATTTCGCTAAAGACGATGTTTGCGTTTGAGGCGGGCACGACGTCCGCGAAGAACGTCGCCTCGGTGAGCGCGGACCATTCGCCTCCGGCACTTCGGACGCGGGTCTTCACCGTAGTCGCCGGCTGTGTGAGCACAAGCGCTCCGCTGTAAGTCGTTCCGACGACAGCGCCACCGATTGCGCGCGGGTCCGTGCCGTTCGTCGTGTAGTAAATAGTGCCCGCTGGTGCTGTTATCGTCAGGTTGTATCCGCCGGCGACGTTTCCGCCGTGCTGCGAAAATGTCGGTGCGGCGGTCAGCGGATATAGAGGCGCGGTGCCGTCGCCGTATGCCGTCGTGAGATTGTAGGCACGAAGCTGACCCACGATGGCCGTGTGTCGGGTGTTCAAGTAATCGCGCGCGGCGGTGACCGCGTTCTGCCAGTCAGTCGCGTTGAAGGCAGGCATCCGGGCCGTGTCGCCCCAGCGCATCGAGTGCCCCTTCACAGCGAGATTGATCTTCGCGGAAAGCGCATCCATGCGGGCTTGCGCGACGGCGGGCGTCATCGCCCCACCGTTGAAGAGATGCTTGTGCGCACGGTCCGCGACGCGCATCCGGAACTCGGAGCTGAAGCACAAGTCCTGGAAAATCCACTGCGGATTTGAGTAGATGAAGTTCGTCTGGTTGCCGCCGTTAAACGGGCCTGTCCGGTCGTTCTGCGAAGCACCTGCGCCAATCGTATGTTCGGCGTCGTGGTTGAGGAAAATGAAGCCGAGATCGTTGGTCCGGCTTCGGATCGCGAACCAATTGTTTGCGCGGTCATTCGAGAGGAACGACGAGAGCGGTGCGTCGCCATCGCCCGTGTAGAAAATGGTGAGCATGTAGTCGATAAGACTGTCCACATTCACCAGCACGGGCAGCGCGAGATTGCGCGTGCCATCGGCGTTGCGTCCGAGCATTGCGAAATACGCCGCGGAGTCCGGATTTCCCGTCTGCGTCACACCCGGTGCGGTGGCGAATGCACGGTGCTTGTTCCACAAATCCCGCCACGGCGCGTTCATCGTTCCGCCTGCGGGATTCGGCATTTGGTCAAAATATCCGTCGGTCGCTTCGGTCACAAAACCCGCGACGTGGTTGCCGGTTTTCACGATGTCCCAATCGTCCTTGCTGCCGCCGAAGTAAGCCTCGCCGTAGCCCGCGCTCGGGCGTTCATCGAACCAATAGAGCCCCCAGTAAATACCGTTGAGATAGAGATGAAAATACCGCGTCCGCGAGCCCGGCGATCCGCAGTCGATGAGCGTCTGACGCGAAAACGGATCGCGCACCATGGTGTCGCTGCCATCTCCGACCGCCCACGAATAATTCTGGCTGCTCGCGAGGTCGATCACGTCGTGCTCGCTCGTCCCGGCGTCGCCGAATATCGGATAGTCGAGTTTGCCCACGCTGTAACTGTCGCGGAAATACACGCGGAAACTGTGCTTCGAGTATTGTGCGTTGCGACTATATCCGCCGCGGATTCGCACGCCGCAGTTGTGCTGGAATTCGCCCTGAAATCCCGCAGCTTTTGAAGGGTCGAGCCACTCGATGCTCGCAGCACGCTCCCAGTCTTCGCCATGCGCGTAGGCATTTGCATAGATGCCGGTTTGCGGGTCCGTGAGGCTCGCCTGATTGGTGACAATCGAGATGCTCGGGATCTGCGTGAGCGCCGCAGTCATCGCCGCATCGCCGTAGAGCGAGCGAACATTTTGGTCCATCCCGTAAACCATCGTCTGGCTGGTCCCCGCTCCGTTGATAATAGGGCTCGCAGGCCATCCCGCTGGCGGTGTTCCCGTTGGTTGCTGGCCTAGAACATCGGAGAGGAAAAGATACGTCTGCGTGTCCGTATTCGACGGCACCCAATCCGTCCGGAAAGCCCGAGCACGCAGCACGGTTGTCGCAGCGATATTGATTGGCGCAGAGTAAAGCGTGCCGTTGAGCGGCGTGGGTTCGTTGCCGTTTGTCGTGTAGTAAATCTGCGAACTCGGCGTGAGGCACGTAATCGTCACGCTCTGCGCCGTGGTGAAAAATCCTCGCTTCACCGAGAACGAAGTGTCGCCTACAAAATCGAGAAACCACGGCGAGTAATTGTGTCCGCCCGGCGTCGGAAAACTGAGGTGACTGGCAAAAGTGTTGATGGTCTGCGAAGTCGCTTCCAGCCTTGCGTGGAAAAGGAAATCGGGATCATTCACCGCCGATGTCATTCCCTGAATCGCGAGCACATGATTCCCCGCTGTGAGCAGCGGGATGCGCGAGGCCAAATCGATGATTTCAAAGCGCGTACCCAGAATGTCCGAGCGGTCGCCGCCCGTCGCCGCAGAGTTCCAGACCAGGGAAGCGGGCGCATTGGCCTCCGCGACTTTCACACCATCGATGTAGGCGACAAATCCATCGTCGTACCGCGCAATCAGTTTCAGCGTATCGAACACCGTCCCTACCGCGACCGTGAACGGATAGCGCACAAACGCCGACGTGTTCACATTATACATCGGAGTCTTAACGTCGGTGCCGATGAGTTGCACGTAGCTGGTGAAATCATTGCCGCTCACCACGACTTCGCCGAGTGAAAGCACGCTCGCTTCATCTGCATTCCCCTGCCCCGCGCTCCCGCTCAAATCCGGGTCCGGGATGCGCTTGATTTCGATATACTGCCCCACAATCGCGCCGCCGTAGAGTGTGGCGAGATCGAGCGAGAGCGTCGCCGGGCCATTCGGATACGCGTAGCCGGTGTTCTCGGGATTTAGCAGCGGCGAGGTGTAAAGAACGGTCACATTATCCGAATCGCGCACCGTCACACGGATGTCCCGCATTCGACTTCCGCAACAGTTTGAGCGATTGTAAATCGTGACGTTGTTCAGCTTTTTCCGGCCATTCAGATTGAGCGTCCACGTTGGGTTCGCATCCCCTGCCACAGTGTGGGTAAAATCGGTGAGGTTGTTATTGTTTCCGTTTCCGGCAGCGCCCGCGCCAGTCGTGCTCTGCGATGCGATTCCGGTCGGCGCGATGTTGAAATCCGGAGTCGGTCCGCCTGCGACGGTTGCAGTCGCCACGACTTCGCCGAGAGAAAGCACGTAGCTGTCATGCCCGCCGCCGAGCGCGGGATTGCCGGTACGGGTGATCTTTAGTTTCCGCCCGGTGACTGTTCCGCCCGTAAGGCCGATCAGGTCCAGCGAGAGCGTCGCGGGGTTGTTCAGCGTGTTGTTCGGATTCAGCAGCGCCGATGTCCAAAGCGGCGTCTCCGCAGCATCGAGAACCTGCACCGTGATGTCGCGCATCCGGCCGCCGCAGCAGCCGTCGCCGCGGTTGTAGATGAGGATGCTGGAAAGGGACTGGTCGCTCGGAAACGTGACTTTCCACCACGGATTCGGGTCCGACGCCGCGCCGTTCGTGTGGGTGAAATTGTTCGTCGCCCCGTCCGTCGCGTTCGGCGCGGGGTAGCCGGGATACTCGCTCGACTGCGTCGCGACTGAGCCGGGAAGCCGTGCGGCGTTGGTGCTGCCTGCGGGCGGCGGCGCTGTGTCGTAGCCGATGCCGCCCGTCGTCGTCCCGTTCGTCCAGGTGCCGCCCGTCGTCGTTACCGCATTCCAATTCGCTGGAAGCGCGCCGGCGTTGGCGGGCACAAGGTAAGTCGGCGTGACACCACCGATGAGGTTCGCATTTCCCTGCGTGCGCGAGATGCCGTAGCTGTAACCGTCGTGCTGCTTCGTGTACGTAAATGCCGACACCGCGCCCGCGCCGGGCGACTGCACCAGCGCGATGTAACCACCCGCCGAGTTGAGCGAAAAATTCGTGTGCAATTCCGAGCCGGCGACCGCGCGGTTTTTCCCCGAAGCGAACACGACAAGAAACTGCCCCGAATTCAGCGTCACCGCTGGAAACGCCCATTTCGTCGGCACCAGCGAGTCGTCCGTGAGGAAATAGCCGCTGAGATTTACCGGAGTCGGATCGGGATTATAAATCTCCACCCAGTCCGAATGTGTCCCATCGACGTCCGTAAGCCCGTGCTGATTCTCGGCGACGAATTCATTGATGATGGGCGCAGCCGAAGCGACGGAGAGCGACGCGAGGAGTGCCAAGAGGATTTTATTCATAGAAATTGATGTCGGAATAACTTCTGCGATGTCGCCCGAATGTCACAATTCCGCAAACTAAATATCCGCCAGTGCGCCGCCGAGTGCCGTTTACCAATGATAGTGGTCCGCACCAAACGTCACGAGTCCGCCCAAAAAGCCGGTGACCGATACGAGCAACGCGCCAAGCAGCAACGCCCCGCGGAACCTTTTTCGCTCAGGCGAGCCTTCTTCACATTCCGATGCGCAAACCAACACCGCGCAAACGATAGCCCACACTGCGGTGGAAACACCGAGCCAGCGGTGCCATTCCGTTATGGTGTCGGTATGATTGTCGAACTTCGCCACAAGCCAGCCGAGCGTCGCAACCATCGGCGCGCTGGCGGCCCCGACGACCACGAGAAATCGCACGACGAGCAGCCATTCTTCCCTTTTGAAGAACCACGCGATTCCCTCTGCGAGCACCGCCGCAAGCAGCAGCCCGACGGGAAGGTGCGTAGATGCAGGGTGGAACTTGCCGACCCATGCGAGGAGGCGTGTGAAAAATGGACGCTGCTTTTTTACTTCCGGGGCCGGCGCTGCGGCGATCACTTGTCCGGGGATTCCCGGCGCTCCGGCTTTGATCCACGCTGCGACGGTTACCAACTCGGCGGGCGTAAGCGGCGGCACGTCGGCGTCTTCTCCGGGCATCTCGTTGTCTTCGACCATCTGGTAGAGCTTGGAATCTGCGACATCGCCGGGAGTAACAAATTTGGTGGTTTTTCCGAGTCGCTCAAGATCGAGCACCCATCCGAATTTCCCCTTCGGCTTCGGCAGATGGCTGCCGTGGCAGTCGGCGCACTTCGCGTTGAAGATGCGGTGGACTTCCGTCGCGAGGGCGGTTTTTTCATCCGCGAAACACCATCCGCTGAGAATCGAGAGGAACAGGAGAATTCTGATACCGTTCATGTTGAAAGGGTAAGGCCGCACGGGCCGAATCTATTAGGGAACTCGTGTCGGACATTGCGCCGCGGCAAGTGTCCGCTACTGTGCGCCGAAGTGAAATCACCGGACTCGAAGTACATCTTTAATGCACTCCGCGCATTGCGGTGGCGCATGATGCTTTCGAATTTCTTCCGCTGGTCGGCGCGGTGGACCCTTTTTTTCCTCGTCGTGCTCGTCGGTATTTTTTCGTGGAAATGGGCCACGGAGACGCTGCGCATCGGTGCCGAATTGCTGCCCGCGGTTGCGCTCTGGGTTCTCATCCCGACTTTTGCAGGGGGAATCTTTTGCGGTGCGCTCATGGCGCTCTTTGTGGTGCCGAGCCGCATGGATGCTGCGCGCAATGCGGACCGGCTCTGGAATACGCGGGATCGGTTTGTGACCGCGCTGGATCTTCTTGAGCGAAAATCGCGGACTGATTTTGAAACTATGGCGCTCGCCGAGTGTGGTGCGTTTGCCGCAAAGGCACAGCCCCCGGCTCCGGTCGCAGCTCCCGCGGAGCTGCGCTGGACGGTCGTTCCTTTGGTGATGATCGCGTTGCTTGTCTGGGATTCCACCATGCACGAATCACACCGGCGCGCGCTTGTGGACAAGGCGACGAGGGAGACAGCCGGGACCGTGCAGCAGCTCGAATCGCTCGCCAAGCAACTCGAGAAAAAATCTGCCACCGAGGACGAGGCGCGCAAGCTCGCCGAGCGGCTACGGCAGGCCGCCGAGCAGCTCCGCGCCGAGGCGAAGGAAGGTCGCGATGGAGAAAAAGCCGCGCTCCGGGAATTGTCGAAGCTTGAGCAACTCGTGAAGGAAATGCGCCAGCAACACGCGGCCACGCCGGAGGAGCTGAAGACGCTCGCCGACTCGCTGGCGCAGCAGGAGCAAACGAAGGAAGCCGCCGAGGAACTGAAGCACGGCAATTTCGCCGAAGCCGCCAAGAAGCTCGACGAGGCGGCGAAGAACCCGGAGACGGCGGCGCAAGCGGAGAAGAGCCTGGAACGCGCGCTCGAACATCTTTCGCAGCAAAAGGAGCAGCTCTCCAAACAGATGGAGCAGCTTCGCGATAATGCACGGCAGGCTTCTGCGAGCGGCGAGCGACAGCAGCTTTTGCAGCAGCTCTCGCAAGCGCTGAACGAGCTGCAAAAGCAGGGCAAACTCACCAAGGGCAAAGACGGCGAAGGCGGAGAGAAAAAGGAGCAGCATCAACCGAAGCAACAGGGCGGAGGAAAAGAGATGACGGACGACGATCTCAAAAAAATGCTCGGCGCGCTTCAAAACCTGAAAAACAACGAGAGTCCGACAGATGGCGACGCCGAAGGAGAGCCGCAGCCGGGCGGCGACGAACAGGGCGAGGGACAAATTCGCATTTCAAATTTCGGCGGAAAAGAGCCCGGCAGCACGCAGCCCGGCAGCGAGGATAAAGGCGAACAATTCCCCACCGGACAACCCGGCGACAAGGACGAGAAGGGAACGACGAAAGACCCGTTTGGTCAGCAGCAAACTGCGACAGCGGACAGCGGAAAAGATAGTCAGGCGAAGGGTCAACTTGGCACCGGCGAATCCCTTTCCGCGATGGTCCCGTCGGCACCGGCTGCCGATGAGAAGACGAAACGGCGCTACCGCGAACTCTATAACGCCGCTTCCGCAGATGCCGAGGCGGCGGTGCTTCAGGAGTCGATCCCGCTTGGCTCGCGGTTCCTCATCAAGCGTTACTTTGAGTCCATCCGCCCGAAATAACGGTGGAGCATTTCAGTGCCCTGTGGTGGTGCCAATAACGGCGTCGCCAATCACTGCGGCAGCGCGGGCATTGTCGTCGGCGACGAGGCTCACGATGCTCACTCCCTCTTCGCGCCGGACGATGTGCATGGAGCGTAGATCGATCCCGGCATCTTTTAAACGGACCGCGACTTTCGCCAGCGCACCCGGCTTGTCGTCGAGGCGGACGAGCAGTGTGTCCTGCGTCACCGCTTTGAATCCCGCATCCAGCAACAGCCGGAGCGCGTCGCCGTAACGATCGACCGTGAGCACGATAATGCCGTCGGTCCCGTGAGACTCCACGTCGAAGTGCTCGATGTTCACGCCTCCCGCCGCGAGTGCTTCGGCGATTGCGGCGAGTTGACCGGGCTTATTTGGAGCGAGGACGGTGAGCTGTTTCATGGCGCGATTATCGGGCAACGAGCGGTGTTCGCCAAGTTCGCTTTCCAAATGCCCGCTCCGTCTGCTTTCATCCGCCGCATGTCAGCACACATCGGAATCATCGGCGGCAGCGGCCTGTATCAAATCGACGGACTCAACCACATCCAGGAGCACAACGTGGAGACGCCGTTTGGCCCGCCCTCGGACACCATCTTCAGCGGCGAACTCGCCGGACGACGCGTCTTTTTCCTCCCCCGCCACGCCCGCGGACACCGCATTCTTCCGCATGAACTTCCGCATCGCGCGAACATCTGGGCGCTTCGTTCGCTCGGCGTTCGCTTCGTCATTTGCGTCACGGCGGTGGGTTCGCTCCAAGAGCAATATGCGCCGTGCCACGTTGTTTTGCCGTCGCAGTTTTTCGACCGCACCTCGCAGATCCACACGTTCTTCGGCGGAGGCATCGTCGCCCACGCATCCTTCGCCGAGCCCATCTGCGAGCCGCTCCAGCGCCTGCTCCACGAAGAGGGCAGCGCCGCCGGATACACGATGCACAAAGGCGGCACGTATGTGAATATGGACGGCCCGCAGTTCAGCACGCGCGCCGAGAGCGAGACGAATCGCAAGCTCGGCTTCGACGTCATCGGCATGACGAATCTCGCCGAGGTGAAGCTGTGCCGCGAAGCAGAAATTGCCGTCGCCACGCTGGCCATGATCACCGACTACGACTGCTGGAAAATCGAAGAAGCGCCCGTCACCGCGGAAGCCGTCATCGCCCACCTCATCGCGAACGCCGCCGCCGCCAAAGCGATCCTCGCCCGTGTGGTTCCGCGCATTCCGTCCGAGGCAAACTGGCCGGAGCATCGTGCGCTCGACAGCGCGCTCGTCACCGATCGTTCGCTATGGCCTGCGGAGACGGCGGAGAAGTTGCGCCCGATTTTGGGAAGGTTTTTGAAATAGCGCGGCTTGACCCCATCCCGCCGCCTGATACCCGTCGCCGCCATGCCTGACGCCGTGCCGCAACCTATCGAAGTCCCCTCGGACCCTACTGCGAGTCCTTTCAAACTCGTCGTCGATCCCGCCATGCGTTCGCGTCTGCGCAAGGCGCTCATCGAGCTCATCGAGAACCACGACCAGGAGCTTGCGAAGTATGTCAGCGAAGGCTTCCTGGAACTCGACAGCTACAAAGAATACGTCGAGCTCTTTGCCCGGTATCTGCGCGACACGATGAGCACAAAAGAAGGCGTCGCGTATCTGCTCACGGAATGCGGTTTCGAAGTCAAAACCGAGGACATCGTCCTTAACCGCGACACGCGCTGGAAAGTCGCGCGGTAGCGGCGCGGGAACATACGGCCTCCGCCTCACACTGCCCTTCCGAACAGCCGGAGCGGTTCAACCGTGATGACATTGCGACTTCGCGCAGATTCCATCAGAAAACTTTAGGCGTTGTGGCTGTTGGGAGATGGAGGTGCAAAAGGGGTGCCGACATACTCGTAATTTGGCTCTCGGAACTCGCTCTTGAGGCGCGCAATAATCTCGTCGCGGCGGTCGTGTGCCCACTCGGGAGCGGTGTCTCGCCAAATCGCGGCTGATGGAAGGTAGATGATGTGTGGGGAGTCGCCCTCCATCTCGCCGCCGAACTCGATGGAGCGGAACTGGCCGCCGCACAACTCGTCATAACGGACGGAGTCCCGTCCGTAGTGAATAACGCGAAAGCCGAGGCGACGAAACCGGCTGCGACTGCGGAAGTAACCGATGCCGAGAAATCCGCCGATGAGGATAACGGCACCGAGGAACAAACGGATGTCCTCCAACAGAAAGTGGATGACAATACCGAAAACCAAAAGGGGCAGAACGACATATCGGACGATGAGCAAAGCGGCTTTCACACGGTGCATGCAGAAGCGCCTAACATCCTACTCTCCCGCAAACGCGGAGGGTGTTGTTGGCATGTTGGCATGTTGGCATGTTGGCATGTTGGTTTTTGGGTTTGCGGATGCCGAGGGGAGCAGGGCGGGGCTGCTCTGTCGAGGGCGGAGAATCGGGGAGTTCCGGTTGGGGTATGATTAAAAGTGGAATCAAAGCAGGGCCGAAGGCCCGACCATGTAATAGCCCAGGGTCAGCGAGGAACGAGCGCAGCCCTGGGTTCCGGTGGGAGAACGGCTCAGCCCTGCAAGGGCGAAATTACCCGCACCTCTTGAGTTCAATTACGCCCTTTCAGGGCTTGTCGCTCTCTGCTCTATGACCCAGGGCTGCGCTCGTTCCTCGCTTTCCCTGGGCTATTACATTTGCGGACCTTCGGCCCTCCATCCGTCCCCTCTTGATTCCACATTTAATCACCCCCTTCCGGTTGGGGTATGATTAAAAGTGGAGTACGGGATTGGCAGCTACGCCGAAGGCGTTTCATCACTCTGCCCAAGGTTGCGAGGAACGAGCTATCTTGGGGGGCCGCACCACGCGGAATATACCCTGAAAGGGTTGCATCAAAACGTGAGCTTCGGATGAAACCCCTTTCGGGGTAAATGCCGCGCGATACGATGAGCCAAGGTAGATGATCGTGCCTCGCATTAACCATTGGGCTGATTGATTCAACGCCTTCGGCGTAAGCCGGCACACCGGTTCGCTGCATCCTGTCCTCCACTTTTGATTCTACTTTGTTAGCCGCTCATTGAGGCCCGCGAAAGGCGGGAAAAAACACGAAAGGATGTCCGCTTTCGCGCTTTGCGCAGCGCCGCTAAAACAAAACGCGCCAACAAGCCCGGCGGACGGGTTATTGGCGCGTTGTTTTGGATTGTTCTGTTATGGCGCGACTTTGGTGGTGGCGTCGCTGGCGGGCCGGGGCCGGCTGCTCCGTTGGCGGAGACGCGGAACCAATAGCGCTTGCCGCCCGCAAGGCCGGCCTTGGTGTAGCTCCGCGGCCCGTTCGGTTTCTCCGCAAACGCCACTCGGCCAAGGCACACGCATCTAAATTTCTCTTACGAACGCGAGGAGCGCGAAAGGAGCGGGGCTTTCCTAAGCCCCGTTGCCACGTCAGTGGCAAACGCGGATGCCGCTCAAGCGGCCCACACGGGGCTTAGGAAAGCCCCGCTCCGATTCGCGCTTTCGCGCAGGTATCAGAAATTTAGATGCGTGAGCCGTGCCGGTCGGCTGTATCGGGTTGCCATCCGATGGATCGTTTCGTTTATTCCCGAAACGCTATGTCCGAAAATCCACCAATCGAGCCTGCTGAGCCGGGCGATCGCCGCGAGTTCCTGAAGACTGCTGCCTGCGCCGTTTTCGGCGGGGCGTGCATTTTGCCTCCGGTGATTGCCGGTGTGGTGGTGCTGACTGCGCCGATTCGTGAGGCGGTGTCGGGCGGGGTGCGAATGAAGCTCTCGCCGCTGGACGGGCTGCCGCCGGGGCCGCCGCGGCTCTTCGCGGTGAATGTGGAGCGCACGGACGCGTGGACGCGGCATGAGCGAAATGCGGTGGGCGCGGTGTTTCTGGAGCGCACGGGGGAGCGGACGGTGAAGGCGGTGTCCGCGGCGTGTCCGCATCTCGGCGGGTCGATTGAGTATCGTCCGGAGAAGAAGGATTTCTATTGCCCAATCCACGACAGCGCGTTTGCGGGCGGTGGCGATGTGATTCAGCCGAGCCCGGCGTTTCGCGGGCTGGATGAGCTGGAGGTGGAGGTGACTGCGGAGGGGGAAGTCTGGGTGAAGTTCCAGGAGTTCAAAGCGGGCATCAAAGACAAAATCGCAGTCGGCTAACCTCGCAAATTTATGGGACTCTTTGACTGGATCGATAATCGCACGGGCTACCGCAAACTCGTGCGCTCCGCACTTTATGAACACGTGCCGGGCGGCGCGCGGTGGCGCTACATTTGGGGGAGCACGCTGAGCTTTGCGATCGTGGTGCAATTTATCACGGGGGTGTTCCTGTGGATGCACTACAGCCCGAGCGCGCAGAGTGCCTGGGAGAGCGTGTACTATATTAACGAGGTGATGCCGGGCGGCTGGCTGCTGCGCGGCATTCATCACTACATGGCGCAGCTCATGGTGCCGCTGCTGGTGCTGCATTTCATGCAAGTGATGATCGATGGTGCTTACAAAGCGCCGCGGGAGTTTAACTATTGGTTCGGCCTCGGGCTGCTGATGCTCACGCTCGGCATCTCGCTCACCGGCTATCTGCTGCCGTGGGACCAGCGCGGGTATTGGTCCACAAAGGTGGTGACGAATCTCATCGGCAACGTGCCTGTGGTCGGCGACGGGCTCCAGCGCACGGTCGTGGGCGATGCGAACTACGGGCATCACACGCTGACGAGGTTCTTCGCGCTGCACGCGGGGATTTTGCCCGCGATGCTGGTGGGGCTCATCATCGCGCACGTCGCGCTGTTCCGGAAGCACGGGCTGACGCCGAAGCTGCCGAAGAAAAAGAGAGACTCCATGTTCTTCCCCGACCAGGTGCTCATGGACTCCGTCGCGTGCTGCATCGTGATGGTCGCGGTGCTCGCGCTGGTGTGGTTCTTCAAAGGCGCGGCCCTCGGTGCTCCTGCGAACCCCGCCGAGCAATACAGCGCCGCGCGGCCCGATTGGTATTTCATGTTCCTGTTCCAGTTCCTAAAGCTGAAGCCGTTTGCACCCGACGGTCCGTTTGGCGAATACGGGCTCACGGTTGCGTCGCTCATTATTCCGGGCCTCGTGTTCGGGCTGCTCATGCTCATGCCAATCCTCGGGCGTTGGAAAATCGGGCACGCGTTCAACATTCTCGTGATGGTCCTCAGCCTCGCAGGATTCGGCTACCTCACGGCGGTCGCTTTTAACAAAGACGGCAAAGACCCGCATTTCAAAGCCGCCGTGGAGCAGGCGCAAAAAGACGCCGCCCGCGCAGTGCACCTCGCGAAACAACGCGACGGAATCCCCACGGAAGGCGCGCTCGCACTTCTCCGCGACGACCCGGTTACGCAAGGCCCGCGGCTCTTTGCCTCGCAATGCGCGA
>JAYSTZ010000205.1:0-10397 GCA_043719365.1 Verrucomicrobiaceae bacterium
CCTTCGGCGACGAGGTGCTCCTCTTTGCCGTTGCGATGGACGCTGGCGCGGCAGTTGAACGTGCCGTCCACTCCGTCTGCGTGGAAGTGGATGAGCTCCCACGGGCTGGCGCGATCGACGTATTCTTTCCACAGCATGGCCTTGAGTTCATCGCCGCGTACTTCGCGGCCCAGTGCATCGACGAGGTCGTTGGCGATGGGGCCGAATTCGCGTTGCATTTCCTTCGGTAGTTCGATGCCGAATTCGCTCTCCAGCAAATACGCGACGCCGCCTTTTCCGCTCTGCGAATTCACGCGAATGACTTCGCGGTATTCGCGGCCGAGGTCGCTCGGGTCGATGGTCAAATAGGGCACGTCCCAGTGATTCGAGCCGCTCGTTTTCTCCCACTCGGCGAGGCCCTTTTTAATGGCGTCCTGGTGCGACCCACTGAACGCGGTGAACACGAGTTCGCCCGCGTAGGGCTGGCGTGGCGGGACGGTCATGCCTGTGCAGCGCTCATACATTTGGATGAGGTCGTTGATGTTTGAAAAATCGAGGCCCGGTGAGATGCCGTGCATGTAGAGATTCATCGCGACGGAGACGATATCGAGATTGCCCGTGCGCTCGCCGTTTCCAAACAGCGTGCCTTCCACGCGGTCGGCGCCAGCGAGCAAGCCCAGCTCCGTGGCAGCGGTGCCGGTGCCGCGATCGTTGTGCGTGTGCAGCGAGACGATGAGCGCCTCGCGATTGCGGATGTTGGTGCACATCCACTCGATCTGGTCGGCGTACACGTTCGGCATCGAGACCTCCACGGTGTCGGGTAAATTCAGGATCATCTTCCGCTCGGCAGTCGGCTGCCAGACGTCCATCACGGCTTCGCTGATGTCTTTTGCAAACTCCAGCTCCGTGGCGCTGAAGCTCTCCGGCGAATACTGGAGCATCACGCGTCCGCCCGCGTCTTCGATGCGATGGATGCGCTCTTTCACCCAAGTCGCGCCGCGCACGGCCACACGGATGATTTCATCCTTCGACATCCCGAACACCACGCGGCGCTGCGCCGGCGATGTGCTGTTGTAGAGATGAATGATGCAATTCTTTGCACCGGCCAACGATTCCACCGTGCGCTCGATCAAATCCTCGCGGGCCTGCACGAGCACTTGCACTGCGACATCGTCGGGGATGCGGCCTTCTTCAATGAGTCGGCGATTGAATGTAAACTCGGTGTTCGACGCTGCGGGAAAGCCGACTTCGATTTGCTTGAAGCCGCACTTCACGAGCGCGTGAAACATCTCCAGCTTTTGCGCGACATTCATCGGCTGCGCGAGCGCTTGGTTGCCGTCGCGGAGATCGACGGAAGTCCAGATCGGCGCATGGGTGAGGACGCGGCCCGGCCACTGCCGGTTGGGCAATTGGATCGGTGGATACTGACGGTATTTGGACGAAGGATTGGAAATCATGTGTAAGTAAAAATGGTGCGGGAAGGCGTTCTTGAAAAAGAGAAGGGACTGTGTTCCGCGCACCCGCCCAGGGCATTTCGCGAGACCAGTCCTGTCAGCGCAAGGCTCCCCGGCGCGGGGCTCTTAAAGAGCGCTCGCGCTATCGCCGGGGAGCGGGATAAGTCGAATCGCGGACTGGTAAATCACAGCGTGATAAAAGCAGACATGCAGACAGAAGCAAGCGCGCAAGTCAGCGCGGTTCTTTTCGACCAAGGAGGGGGGCCGTCTCGGCCCCCTGAAGCACGAAGTGGTTCCGAGTGAGGCGTGGTTCTTGTGGAGACGCTTTGCGCCTCAGGGGGCCGAGACGGCCCCCCGTCCTTGAGGGTTTATCCCGTGAGCTGCCTTTTAGGCGTGGGCGGCGTTATGCGAGTTTCGCGGCGACCATTTGCTCCAGTTTCACGATATCCACGGCGAACTTGCGGATGCCTTCCGCCGTTTTTTCCGTGGCCATCGCGTCGTCGTTCATCAAGTAACGGAAGGTCTTTTCGTCGAGGTTGATTTTCTCGATGTTCATCCCGGCGGCAGCCGAGGCGTCGAGCTTGCGCGGGAGTGGGTCGGTGCTGGCTTGCAATTCGCCGAGGAGATTTGGGCTGATGGTGAGGAGGTCGCAACCGGCGAGTTCGGTGATTTCGCCTTTGTTGCGGAACGAGGCTCCCATGACTTCCGTCGCGTAGCCGAATTTCTTGTAGTAATTGTAGATCGCGGTGACTGAAACAACGCCGGGGTCTTCTGCGGGCGCGTAGTCCTTCTTCGTGCTCGCCTTGAACCAATCGAGGATACGTCCGACGAATGGCGAGATGAGCTGGATACCGCCCTCTGCGCACGCGACGGCTTGTGCGAGCGAGAAAAGGAGCGTCAGGTTGCAATGGATGCCCTCTTTTGCCAGCACTTCAGCGGCCTTGATGCCTTCCCAGGTGCTCGCGATTTTGATGAGCACGCGATCGCGGCTCACGCCCGCTTTTTCGTAAATGTCGATCAGTTGATGCGCCTTGTGGATGGTGCCGTCCTTGTCGAACGAAAGGCGCGCATCGGTCTCCGTGCTCACGCGGCCTGGGACGATTTTGAGGATTTCGAGGCCGAAGTTCACAAGGATGTGGTCCATCACGTCGTCCGCCAGTTTGGCTCCAGAGAGGCCGCTGTTCTTGCGATCCGCGACGGCTTTTTCGACGAGATGCGCATACTCGGGCTTCGACGCGGCTGCGAGGATGAGCGACGGGTTCGTCGTGGCATCCTGCGGCTTGTAGGCCTTCATTGTTTCGAAGTCGCCTGTATCGGCGACGACTTTGGTGAGCTGCTTGAGTTGGTCGAGTTGAGTAGTCATATGCGTAGAATCCAGAAATTAAAGGACCGCCAGAGTAGGGCCAAATATGGCGACGGCAATTTGATTTTCAAATGGCGCAATCCTTGGCGGCGCTCCCGGCCCATGCTTCGCCGGAGCATTGACGCCGTCGGCATCCATGCTCCAATGCGCAAAAATGAAGATCCTCCGATACTTCGCCGCGCTGCTCATCGTCGTCCAACCGCTTTCCGCCCAGGAAGCCCTTCCGCCCGTATTGAAAGCTTATCGGGAGGAGCTTGCCGATCCGGACGACCTTGCGACGGAACTGCTCCGTGTTCGGCGTGATCTGTGGCCGATCAAACTTGATGCCGAACTTGCGGAGGTGGGCGTGGGGCTGGGAAAGTCGCGTGAAGAACTCTCGAAAATGATCGAGACCGCGCTGGAGACCCTTCAAAAGAAAGCGACGGAGGCTGCGGAAAAGCGTGAGAATCGGACGGCTACGAAGGATGAGAGCCGCGCGGAGGCGGCGCAATGGCGAACGATTTCCCGCTTCCATGAAGTGCTGGGAAAGCAATCCGAAGCACACGCAGCGCGGATGAGCCGATTGGCCGCGCTGACTAAGTGTGCATCCGCCGAGGATTGGCTCGAAGGAGCGCTCGAAGTCGGCCTTTCCCTTCGCAAGGGTTCATCGAGCGACAAAGCGGATGAGTGGATGGAGCAGTGCAAAAAGATCGTCGAGGGCGATGCGGTTTTTCGTGACTCGGAACGGGCGAAAGTGCTCATCGCTTTTGTAGAAGCGATGGTCTCGAACGAGCGGGAGGGAATTGCAAAGGCCGCTGCCTCCGTGGTGAGAGTGTTCGGCCCCAAAGACCCGTTCAGCATGGCCGCCTACGAGTCACTCGTGTACGGAGCATCAGCGGTGAGGGGAACGCCCGACGGGGACGGCGGTTGGCGGAAATTGCTGGAAATGCGCGAGGCCGTGTTTGGTCCGGAACATCCGGCCACGATTCGCCTTGTCGCGAAATTCGGGCGCTATCTTCAAAACTATGGCGATAAAAAAGAGGGTACGCAGTTGCAGAAACGCGCTGTGGATGGATGGCTCGCTGCGGGCGCACTGGGAAGCGAGGCCCGGCTTTCGATCGCCGAATCCCTCGCAAGACAGGGCCGGCTTGATGGCGACAATGCATATACGGACAAACTGCTCCGCGCGCTGATCCCAATTTCTGAAAAGCTGCGCGGCCCGGAGCACCGTGAAACCCTCTGGCTGCGGAGCGATCTTGCTCTCGTCATCGGGAATGTCGGCAACTACGCCGAAGCCGAGAAGATGGACCGGGAGCTTATTGAGATTCGCAAGCGCGCCCTTGGCCCCGACGATCGGGATATCGCGACCAGCATGAACAATGCAGCCGTGCAGCTTACTCACCAAGGCAAGTATCGCGAATCGCTGGCCATGTATGAAGACGCCAACGCCCTGCGGCTCAAGACGGCTAAGGAAGACGACACGGAGGTCCTGCGCACGAGGTCAAATATCGCGGGCATATTCATCTCGCTCGGGCGGTTTGAAGAAGCCGAGCCGATTGTGAAAAAGGTGCTCGATGGACGAACCCAGAAACTTGGCACCAAAAGTCGCGACACTCTTTATAGTAGGTGGCAGAACTCCAGCCTCCTTTCTGCAAAGGGCGACATCAGGGCCGCGGAAACGACCGCCCGGGAATACCTTGATGATACGATAAAGCTCCTCGGTGAAGACCATCAGAATTGCAGACATGGACGGTCCTTTCTCGCGGGAATCCTCATCGAAAAAGGCGATCTCGCCACGGCGCTCGGTACGGCCCGCGAGATATCCGCGTGGTACGAAAAACATCCCGGCGAAGACCGGGCCGCAAAGGTTGATTCGGACATGCTCCTTGGCGAAGCGCTCATGGAATCCGGCGACCTCGCGAAAGCCCGCCCGCTGCTTCTCGCAGCACTTCGCGACCAGGAAGGCCTTGCCGGCCCGACGTACACCGACGCCCTTCGTGGAAAACTTCTCGTCGCCCGCTTGCACATTAAAACCGGCGAAGCACAAGAGGCAGAACCGGTTCTCCGCAGTATCATCGACATCGCTACTGCGAATCTCGACGCCGAACATCCGCTCATCGCCGAGGCGGGAATCGAGCTCGCAGAAGTGCTGGAGAAAGCAGGCAAAACCACCGAAGCCGCCGAGTTCAAGAAGCGCGCACGAGAAATCGCGACGAAGAAACTGCACGCCGATTCGCCGCTGCGGAAGCGGTGTGAGAGGTGACGGAGGATTTTCGGCCGCAAAAGACCGGGGCGGAAGGAGCATGGAATAACACGAAGGAAATGTCGCAATCTTCTGGAGCCCTTTTTTGCCAAAATGAGCGACGCCATTTTGGCAGAAAAATGACCGGCAGAAAAAAGCTGCCAGACCCCGAGAAATTGTGGATTCGTGAAAGGCTCAGTCCCGCACCGCGCCGGTCACCATTTCGAGAACGCGGCGCAGGCCGTCGTCGCCGCCGAGGCTGCCTTCGTTGAAAGGCGTGCGCGGGACGGGCTGCCAGTTGTCGCGCTCGTGGCTCGGCTCGGGTTGCGGGATTTTGGTGAAGCTCGGATCATATTGGCCGTCTTTGCCGCCCATTTTGTAGATAACGACGTCGAGCGACGGGACGACGAAAATGCCGAAGCCACCTGCGCCGCTTTTGTAAAATGCATCGCGTGGAGCGCCGGCGACATGGCCGTCTGCGTTGTGCTCGAACTGGAGCGAAAACGGCGTGTTTTTGTTAAATGGCGAGGGCTGGTTGCAGAGCGCGATGTACTCGGCGGGGACGACTTGCTTGTCCGCCCAACGCCCCTTTTTCAGCAGGCAGTAGCCAAATCGCAGCGCGTCTGTGGCGTGGAGCGCGGTGCTTCCCGCGCCGTTGGCGTGGGGCATGAGGAAGTCGCCGCGCTGGAGGCAATAGTCCCACGCGCCCCAGCCCATGGGCTTCGCGAGGCGGGTGTCGATGTAGTCTTTCAGTTCGATTCCGGTCACGCGGCGGAGGACGATCGAGGCAATGTGCGGCGACGGTGACGAATACGAATAGCCCTCGCCCGGCGCACACCAAAGAGGCACGCGTAGCGACGACATGTCCAGATTTCGAATGTCCTGTCCGGGCACTGCTTTGAGTTGAGTGACTTTGCCGTCGGCAGTCACGCCGGTCGGCGCGCCGCCTTCGCCCCAGTATCCGGCGCTCATGCAGAGCAGGTGTCCGAGTGTGATGTCGGTTTTGCGCGGGTCATCGAGAGGAAGGGCTTCGGGGAGATACTTTTCATTGAACACTCTCGTCGCGAGACCCTCGGGAATCTTCGCGCGGAATTCGTTGAGCATCACGCCGCACGCGATGCTGGTGAATGCCTTGCCGGTGGACGCCATGTCGGGATTCACGATACGGCTGGCGCGGCCCGCGTATTTTTCCAGCACGAGATATCCGTGACGCACGATGAGAAGGCCGGAGTTCTGGCTGCAACGCTGGGTGAAATCCCAGGTGCGCTCCAGCTTCACGAGGTCCATTCCGGCTTTGTCGCGAATCTCTTCCGCGGTCTTTAGTGTGCGCCAGCCGCCTTCGCTGTCAGGCGGCGGGAAGTAGTCGTCCGCTTTCAACGTGGCGGAGAGGATGATGGCGAATGGGAGGCAGATGGCGGACGTCATTTTCATTGCCCGAACTTTGCAACGGCACCCGATGGCGTCGAGGACGGATTCGTTCGGGACTAATTTCGGGCGGACATGAGACTTGTCATCCTCGCCCGCCGGAAGAACCATTTACCTGTGAAACGACTGCTTCTTTTTCCACTCCTCGTCGCGCCCGCTTTGGCTGCCGAATTGTCCGTGCCTGCGCGCGTGGAGTTCAACCGCGATGTGCGCCCGATTCTCGCCGACACCTGCTTTCGCTGCCACGGATTTGACAAGGCGCAAAGGAAAGCGGACCTGCGGCTTGATGTGCGCGAGGCGGCGATTGCGGAGATCGATGGGATTCACCCGATCGTCCCCGGAAAACCTGAGGAAAGCGAGATGTGGAAGCGCATCAATGCGACGGACGAGGATGAAGTGATGCCGCCGCCCAAGGCGAATCATCAACTCTCGGCGCGTGAGAAGCTGGTGCTGAAAAAGTGGATCGAGCAGGGCGCGGAATATCAGGCGCACTGGGCCTACATCCCGCCGACGAAGCCAGCCGTTCCGAAGCCCGACCTCGGACCTTGGGCGCGCAGCGGGAATTCCCTGGATGCATTTGTCCGGGCGCGTCACGTGGAACTGGGTCTCGCTCCTGCGCCGCAGGCGGACCGCGCCACGCTCGTGCGACGCCTTTCTTTCGACCTCCTCGGACTTCCGCCAAAGCCGGAGGACGTGGACGCTTTCATGAATGACTCCGCGCCGGACTCGTACGAGAAGCTCGTGGATCGGTTGCTGGCTTCGGAGCATTTTGGCGAGCGGATGGCGGTTTGGTGGCTCGATCTGGTGCGGTTTGCAGACACGATCGGCTATCACTCCGACAATGGACGGAACATCTGGCCCTACCGGGACTACGTGATTCGCTCGTTCAACGAAAACAAACGGTTTGATCGGTTCACTATCGAGCAGATCGCGGGAGATTTGCTACCCGACGGGAGCCGTGAAACGCGAGTGGCGAGCGCTTATAATCGGCTCATTCTTTCTACAGAAGAAGGCGGCGCACAGGCGAAGCAATACGAGGCGAAATACGTCGTGGATCGGGTGAAGAGCATCGGCACCACATGGCTTGCGCAGACGTTCATGTGCGCCGAGTGCCACGACCACAAATTCGACCCGGTGACGGCGCGGGACTTCTATTCGATGGGCGCATTTTTCGCCGATTTGAAAGAGCCAATCGTCGGACGCCGCGAAGATGGCATGCCCGTTCCGTCGCCGGAGGAGGAGGCAAAGCAAAAGGAATTTGCCGCGAAACTTGCCGAGTTGCGGGGGAAAGTGGATGCGCCGGACCCGGTCATTGATGCCGCGCAGGCTGCCTGGGAAAAGGTGAACGAAAACGGAGTGGCTGATGTCGCGTGGACTGCGCTGCATCCATCCTCTGCGACCGGCACCGGAAGCAAGATTGCCGTGCGCGAAGACAGTACGCTGAAAGTCGAGGTCGATGGAAACGCGGCGTCGGATACTTACAAAATCGCGCTCCTTTTGCCCGCTGGCACGACCGGGTTGAAACTGGATGCGCTGACCAGTGCCTCGCTCCCTGCGAGCGGCCCGGGGCGTGCGCATAACGGTAATTTCGTGCTCACGGAATTCTCGGTCGAGAGGGACGGGAAAAAGCTGAAGATTTCCAATGCGACGGCGACGTTCGAGCAGCCGGCCCACAAGGCTGCGAGCGCTATCGACGGAAAAAACGCAGGTAAGGAAAACGGCTGGGCTGTGCTCGGAAATGCCGGGCGGGAAGCATCTGCGTACTTCGAATTGGAGCTAACCATCGACAAGCCCTTGGAAGTGCTCGTGCTGATGCGCCAGACCTACGGCGACAATCACACGCTGGGAAAATTCCGGCTCTCTGCGACCGCCGCGCCGCGCCCTGTGCGCGCACCGAATGTCGCTTTGCCCGCCGAAATCCTTGCCATTCTGAAAGTCGCGCCGGGCGGGCGAAATGCGGAGCAGGTCAAAAAAATTGCAGCGCATTTCCGCAGTGCTGCGCCTGAACTAAAAGCGCTCCGGGAGTCGATCTCGGAGACCGAAAAGGAGAGCGCTGCGTTTGATAAGTCCATCGCGCGGGTCATCGTGAGCGATAGCGGCGCACCACGGACCGTGCGCATCCTTCCGCGCGGAGACTGGCAGAACGAGAGCGGCGAAATTGTCCAGCCTGCGACACCGCGCTTCCTGCCGGGAGCCGTCGAGAGTACCGAGAGCAAACGCCTCTCGCGGCTCGACCTCGCGCAATGGCTCGTGTCCCGCGAGAATCCGCTTACGGCCCGCGTGTTTATGAATCGCGTGTGGAAGCAATTTTTCGGCATCGGGCTGAGCAAGACGCTGGAGGACATCGGAACGCAATCCGAGCTCCCGCCAAATCAAGCGCTGCTGGACTGGCTCGCAGTGGATTTCATGGACCGTGGATGGGACGTGAAAGCGATGATCCGGCTGCTCGTAACGAGCGAGGCTTACCGCCAGAGTTCCATCGCGCCCAAGGATGTGGCCGCGTGCGATCCGCAGAATCGCGAGATCGCCCGGCAGGGCCGCTGGCGGCTCGATGCGGAGTATGTTCGCGACAACGCCCTGAGCATCGCCGGGCTTCTCGTGCATAAACTGGGCGGCCCGAGTGTGAAGCCGTATCAACCCGGCGGCTACTGGGAGAACCTGAATTTCCCCACGCGCGAATGGGAAAACGATAAGAGCGAAAACCAATGGCGTCGCGGGCTCTACACGTGGTGGCAGCGGAGTTATGTGCATCCGGCGATGCTCGCGTTCGACGCGCCGACGCGTGAAGAATGCAGCGCGGATCGGCTTCGCTCGAACATTCCGCAGCAGGCACTTGCGCTTTTGAATGATCCTCAGTTTGTGGAATCCGCCCGCGCTCTTGCGCTTCGCATGCAGCGTGAAGGTGGAGAAACGCCGGAATCGAGAATCGCCTGGGCCTGGAAACAAGCCACGGGTCGAGCAGCAAAGCCGGGAGAGGTGAAGCTTCTCGGCGACCTGCTTCGGAAGCATCTCGATTCATTTCAAAAAGAGCCCGGCTCGGCCGAGGCGATCATCAAGGTCGGGCAGTTTGCGACTCCTGCGGATGCCGTGAAAAGCGAACTTGCGGCCTACAGTTCAGTCGCGCGCACGATCCTAAATCTTCACGAGACGATCACGCGTTTTTAAAGGGAGGTCTGCCGTGTCCATTTCTCCGTGAGGTTGGATGCGAGCTGCATAACCTCGACCGGATCGAAGGGTTTGCGGAGGATCAGGAGCCGGTCGGTTTTTCCGAGTTGCGTGACGATTTCCTCCCACGAGTAGTCGGAGTACGCGCTGCAAATGACGACCTGCATCGCAGGGGCGACTTCCCAAATGCGGCTGATCGTTTCGATGCCGTCCCAACCGGGCGGCATCCGCACATCGACAAATGCCATGGCGTACGGATTGCCCGATTTCTCGGCCTCCGAGATAATCTCGACTGCCTCCTTGCCTTGATAGGCCGAGTTGATCTCAAACGCATCGGCTGCAACCGCGGGCAGCGATTCTCCGAAGAGCTCGTCCTCCATGGCGCTCAGTGCGGAATTTGAAATGACCTGCGGCGTGAGAATTTTCCGGAAGTCATCATGAATTGCCCGGTTGTCGTCGATGATTAGAATACGGCGGTTTTTAGAACTCATTTTTGCGTTTAGGAGGTGACGGCTTGCGGCATTGCTGCGGCGGGAACGTGGATGGGGAGATCGAGATGGAATGTGGCGCCCAGACCCAGTCCATCGCTCTCGGCATGAAGTCCTCCGCCCATTTCCTTGGCGGAGTTTGCGGCGCTGTGAAGACCGAAGCCGTGGCCGTCTTTTTTTGTGGTGAATCCGTGGTTGAAAATGCGTGTGAGATTTTCCCTTGGGATTCCGCATCCGTAATCACGGATCGAAACCCGGACCATGTTGGAGGACGTTTCGAGCGATACGCAAACGAGTCGTTT
>JAYSTZ010000206.1:0-1829 GCA_043719365.1 Verrucomicrobiaceae bacterium
GAGTGAACAAAGCCTGGGGAACAAAGGAATACGACTGGTGGCGCCTTCCGCTGATGAACCTGCTGATGATGATTGTGCTCACAAGCGCACTTCTTCTGGGCATCGTGACTCCAGCAGTGATCAACGGAATTGAGCAATACTACCACGACCACCAGGCGCTATTCAGCTTCGACAACGGCCTAGGCGGACGGATATTGAATCTCGTAAGGTGGCTCCTTCCCCCGCTCCTTCTTTTTTACGCACTGACGCTCTTTTACAAATTCTCTCCGCGACGGAAAACCACATTCCGCGAAGTCTGGCTCGAAGCGCTCGCGGTCACACTCGTGCTCGGCGGACTGCAAAAACTGTTCCTCATTTACGCGGGAAGGGTGGCCGAGTTTAACATCGTTTACGGGACTTTTGGCAGCGTCGTCGCGCTGCTCATGTGGATTTACTTTACCGGGGCGACCATCATTCTCGGAGGGTGTTTCTGCGCCGCAAGGGCCGAAATCGCCCTTGGCATCGCCGACCAGGCAATTTCGGAGCATGAGAAATAGATCTTTCGGTGTAGCTGGAAACGAATTTGCTACTTAGTGTGAGCGAAGCACCCCTTAAAATGATCAGTCAGCCCATCAAAGTTCTAATCGTGGAGGATACCAAGGAGCACGCGCAGCTTCTTGAGCACATCCTCTCCGCCTCCACGTACCCCAGATTCCAGACGGTCGTCACCCATTACCTCGCGGACGCTCTCTCGAAATTGCGCGAAGGTGGTATCGACGCTATCCTTCTCGATCTCACACTTCCGGACAGTATGCCCAGCCAGACGTTCAGGGCGGTAAATGAAGCCAGCCCGGACATCGCGGTCGTCGTAATCAGCGGAATCGCAGACGTTTCTAAAGCGATCGAACTCGTTCAGGCAGGCGCGCAAGACTACCTCATCAAAGGGCAGGTCGATCACAATCTCCTGCTCCGCTCGATTCATTACTCCGTCGAGCGCAAGCGCAATCAGGTTGCCCTGCGGCAGGCCCACGACCAACTCGAGGCGCGGGTCCACGAACGCACTGCCGCACTCGTCGAAAGCAATAACCGGCTTCAAAACGAAATCGCTGTGCGAAAAAAAGCTGAGGATGCCGCAGTGGAGAGCAATCGGAAGCTCACCAAGGCTCTCGAAGATCTCCACGCAGCGCAGCAGGAACTCGTTTCACGCGAGCGCCTCAATGCCCTTGGCAAAATGGCCAACGGAATCGCCCACGAATTCAACAATGTTCTCACTCCCATCATCGGATGGACGGAGCACCTCCTCCACAATCCGAAGGAGATCGAGAACAATCAGGACACGCGGGAAACAATCCAGAAAATCCAATCCGCTGCGACGGTCGGCGCGGCCGCAGTGGGCCGGGTGCGCGACTTTGCCCGAGACGAAGCGGATGCTTACGTGCCGGTGAGCCTCGCCACGATTATCGATCAAGCGATCACGTTGACCGAACCGCAGTGGAACGTCGCAGCCCGTGCCGCGGGAATCATGATCGAGATTCGCAGGCAGCTTCCGCCCCTACCTGAAATTCACGGCGAAGCAAACCAACTCCGCGAACTCCTCACGCACCTCATCATCAACGCGGTTCACGCCATCCCTCGGCGTGGCTCCATTGCCATCAGTCTCGCCCAGCGGGGGGATCGTATCGCCCTGTCGATTCGCGACGACGGTCTCGGCATGAACAAACTCACCCGTGAGCGCTGTCTCGACCCGAACCTAGGTTCCAAGCACCCCGACGGGCGCTCATCGAGTTACGGCTTCATTCACGGCATTCTCCAGCGCCACGACGCCCAGCTTGAAATCGAATCTGAAGAAG
>JAYSTZ010000207.1:0-4188 GCA_043719365.1 Verrucomicrobiaceae bacterium
CTACGCGCAGATGCGGAAGTTCAACTGCTGGAACATCTCCATCGTGCAGCAATACGGGCGGTTCAAAGAAAGCCGAATCCGCAGCGCCGTCTTCGGCAATTCGCGCCAGTTTTTCCTCATGCGCCAAAACGACCGCGCCGACCTCGAAGACATGTCCCGAGACCTTGGCCTCGCCGAGCCGACCAAACACGCCATCCTCACCTATCCCCTGCCCGACCAGCAAAGCGGCGAGGATAAATACGCTCCGTTCACCTACCTCCACACCGACGCAACAGCCCCCATCTGCGGCACCGCGCACAATGTCGCGTCGGAGGACATGTTGGCGGTCAGCAGCACCAGCGGGGCGGCGTTTGATGAGCGGGTCAAGCTCCTGAAGGACGACGCCTCGCGATGATGCTTCCAGTGCTATTTTATGGCCAAATTTGGCCGGACTCATCGGTTGTTCAAATACTGAAATTTTGCAAAGTCGGTTCGTTCACCAGATGCCGCTCACAAAGAGCGAATCGCAAAATAATTTCCGTTGCGGAAAATCCCGAGTGCGCTTAGAAATAGCGCATATATGGCCGCCGGATGGTAAGCGACGACGCAAGTTGAAGTGACCCCATTCCCAAGGCCTCTATTTCTAAATGGCACATCCGATGAGGATGTGCCATTTGCTTTTCTATGTGGTGCCCGAACAAGAAAATATTTGATGAACTAGAACCCGGCGCGGCGTTTATGGCATGTCGCTGGCACGAGTTGTTTGACGGGTTCACTCCAGATACGTTCCACCCAAAGCTCTACAGCCTCTCCAGCCTTGCTGCGGAGGCGACGATGATCGGCGAATTGCACGAGGACCACGACGCTTGGATCAAGCACCTCACGCGTGTCCAATTTGAACTTACCAAAAGACTGGAGCGCGGTGTCGAGTTGACCGTTTGCTCCCCGCGACATCTCGGAATGTTGGACCGGATGAGTAAATCTCAATCTCCTTCCGAGGTAGCAGGAATTGGGAGCGTGTTAGCCCTTGAGGGACTTTCCTCCGGTATCGAGGCGGGGATTCGCGAAAAAGTTGTTCAGCTTACTTTCGCGGATGCGAAAAATCGCAAATCAGAAACTGACGAAATCCTCACATCCCTTGCGACATTCGCGTTTCGGAAGGGCTGCTCGACTGAGGACGCGAGCGAACCCCTCGAAATCCTCAAAGCGGATCGAAACGCTGTGAAGGATTGGATTTTGGCGGGCCTGCCGGAAAACACGAAAGAGTTCGATTGTGTCATCGGAGTTCAGACGTTGGATGAAAATGCTGTTCGAGGCGTTTGCGCACCATCAAAAGCCGTTCGGACAAGTCCCAATATTCCGGGGCTTCCTAAAATAAAGGATGTTACATTTTTCAGGCGGAAAGGCTCAGGAAACCACCCAATCGACGCAATTAACGCGTTGAAGGCGGATGTTCGAGCCAGCTTGAGCCTACTCGCGCTCTACAACCAGCGGGCGAACGATGAAATTTTGGACGACGCATGGATTGTAGAAGGTGACGGAGCAAAGCTGATCTCCAAAAAATCGCCGTCTTTTCTTAATCTCCACCCTCGAAATAATGCAGTGCCGTTGGCAGGCAAAGCGGCCACCGCGCTTGCAGGCTCTCGGTCGGAGCCTGCCATCCGGGCTGCTTTGGACCTCCATAACCTCGCGCTTTCCATGATGGATCATCGGCTTCGGTTGGTGAATCTCTGGTCGGCGTTAGAGTGTCTGGCCTCACTCATTGAAGGAGATTCGATTATCTCACGAGTCGAACGACTCGTGTGCCCAATTTTGGCATGGCGCAAGCCCGACAGAATCGTTCGATACATCGCGATTAGTATTCATCGCTGGCTTACCGAGAATCCTGAAATCAAGCAGACATCCCTGCCTTTTCATCTTGGCCCCAGTAAATTCGTCGCCGTAGAGCAGATTCTCACGCTCCTTACAGATGCGAAAAATGGAAAAGGGATAACCTCGTTGTTGAACGTCGTGAGCGGGCATCCGCTGCTGCTCCATCGCGTAAATGAAGCGTGGAACCTTTTCAACGACCCGAGACAGCTCCAGCGCAATATTGCCCAATCTCAGGAGCGCCTTGGCTGGCATCTGTGGCGCATCTATCGAGCGCGAAACCTCCTTGTCCATCGTGGAGTCGAGCCTGATTGCCTTCCACAACTCGCCAACCACCTTCAGCAATACTTGTCATCGACTCTGTCGAGGCTGCTCCACGGGCTGACATTTGGAGAACGCTGGACGGCGCGGGACTCTTGGCATTTCTGGAAGGAAAAATCCTCGTATTTGCTAAGCGCACTTTCCACCAAGCCTCAAATCCTGATGCTTCAGGACTTTTTTCCGGGCGAGTTGCAACAGCCATCGGGACTCGTTTATCCGGCACCCTCCGGCGATGCTCTGCCTGCTGCTCTTTGCTGAATGGGCGGCTTACTGCCTACGCGCTAAAGCTCCGCTTAAACAACAACCCATCCTCACGCGAGGCGTCGAGGGTGATGACGATGTGACTGTGCAACTCCTTCGGCGGCTCTTCGGTGGTGGTGATGATGTATTGAAAGTTCACTGTGCTTTTGCCGTCGCCTTGGGCTGCGGCCACTATGTCGAAGATGGCGGCGTAAGGGACGGGTGACATATCGGCGACGCGGGGGCTGTCGTGGATGAGTAGGCGGGGATGATGGCTCCTACCACTGGCGCTCCAGAGCATCGCGCCAAGGTCGAAAGCGAGGATTTTTAGCGCGTTCGCTGCCGAGCCGGAGTGTTCTAAATCGAACAGTCCGTTCGCATCGAACTGGAGATGCGCAGCGGCCCCCTTGCCAGTGAGTTGATGCAACGCAGCCCGATAGTGTTCGCCGAAGTCGTTGCGGTCCATCCACTGCGCCTGACGAATTGACCTTTGCAGCCCCTTGGAATCTTTGATTTCCGCGCTCAGTCGAGCCAGCTCTCTTTCGCATCTATCAAACGCAGATTGATGGCTTTGCGCGGGAGTCAAAACCTCTCTGTCCGCATTGAGCGAGGCTTGCAGTTCTGCGATTTGCTTTTGCAGGTCGTCGCGTTGCTTCGCTGTTTCATCTCGTTTGGCGCGGGACTGCGTTTCGTTTGCTTCGAGAAATGCAATCCGTCCCTGCGTTTCCGTGAGTTCCTGCAAATGATCATCAAGCGTATCTTGCAGGTGGTCGCGCTGCTGCTCGATTTCGGCGGCGGTTTGTCCGGCGGCGAAGTTTTCCGGCGCTTCCTCGTAAAACGGGCATTTGCCTTTTGCCTCATCCCTTTCCTTTGCGCAAATTCCGGGCGGAATCCGCGTTTTTCCCATCGCCCGGCTTTTTGCGTTGATGAGTTCTGCGTTTCGCTCGCTCACGCGCTTTTTGAGCCGCTTCACGCTGCGTTCCGCTGTCTCCACGGCCTGTTGGCCTTTTGCCAATGCCGCGAATGCGGCTTCAAAGTCGCTCTGAGCCTGCTTCACCTCCATCTTCCCAATTTCCTCCTTCATCGCGTTCAGCCGCTCTTCCTTCGCTCTCACCACTTCTTCGGCGCTGGAAATGATAAGCGGTCCCGCGAGTCCGGCGGCACTGACGAGGCGAGCGAGCGGTTCGCAAGCGGCTTTTGCGGATGCCTCCAGCCCCGACTCCTTCTTTTTCCAGACTTCTTTTTCCGTTTCCAGCTTGGCGCAATTCTCCATCTCGTCCCACTCGGTGCCTTCGAGTAGTTGAAGGACGAGACGCATCAAAATGTGGCGGTTTGCGCGATCAGGAACGGGCTGGCTGTTGCCGCTGGTCGTCGCTCGCCAAGAGTCCACCAGTTGAAGCGCGGCCTCTTGGTCGCGCGAGAGCCAGCCGAGTAAATCTGTGAACCGGAAATCCTCTATCTCACCGGGAAAACGCTGGCGTTCCAGTGGAGCGATGGTCAGCCGCGTTAGCTCAGCGAGAAATTCGTCATTCGCGTGTGGCTCCGGCCATCCGTTCTTTTGCACTTCGTCGAGCGTCACATCGCGTGCTGCACGATGGTCGCGTCTCTCCGAGAAAGCGCGGCCAATCACCCAAGGCTTGCCGTCGAGTTCCAAGCGCAAGAGCGCCCAGCCATTGATGAATGTCGCTCCGACAGCCACCTCTGTGTCATCCGAGCCAAAGTGAACCTCCCCGAGCAGCCAGCGGATGATTCGGTTCAGAGTCGTCTTCCCTGCCGAGT
>JAYSTZ010000208.1:0-10378 GCA_043719365.1 Verrucomicrobiaceae bacterium
CGCAGCAGGAAATCGAAGTGCGCGGAAGGCTACTCAAACTCGTCGGGCTCGGCGACGATTGGGCGGACGAGCTAGATCCCGTGAGGGCTTTCGGCGGATTCCCCTTTGGCATCAAGCGCGGCGAGATCCCGACGATCGCACTTTCTCACAACCCAGATACGAAAGACGGGCTCGCGGGATTTGCATGGGATTTGATGCTCTCCGGCCACACCCATGGAGGCCAGCTTTCGCTCCCGCTTTTCGGCCAGCCGTTTGCCCCCGTGCGTGACAAACGCTTTGTCCGCGGCCTTTACGCGTGGGACAGCCGATGGCTGCACGTCACAGCCGGCCTCGGTTCGCTGCACAAAGCGCGCTTCAATTGCCGCCCGGAGATCTCGTATTTGACGCTCGCGTAGCGGCGTGAAAATAACGGCAGCTTAACTGGTGCCGAAGACGGGTTTTGGGTAATTTTCGCCCATGACATCTCTCATGAACAAAAAAAGTCCGCCAGGGAACCGCGACAAGGAAGGGCAAGATACCGTTGCTCCCTTCCGGGTCTGGCGGGGTTTTCTAGCCTTCAATCCGCAGTCCCTGACGGAATCCGCACACTGCCACGCTCCGAGCGCGACCGTAAATGAAAACTTCGGAAATTTTTTTGGGAAAGCCCTTGCAAAGATAAAACAGGCCCGCTTAGAAGAGCGCGCCAATTAGCCCAGATGCGCGTCCCACCGCGCTGAAACACTTTAAAATTTTTACCACTCACTACAAAAGAACATGATCTCAAAGGTATTCTCCATACTCACTCTCATCATCGCCGGGACCGCCGCATTTCTCGGCATGAAGGGCAAAGAAGCCGTTGACCATCTCCAATCGGAACTTTCGAGCTTCAAGAACAAGTATAACTCGGAAGTAGTCGCCCACGGCAAAACCAAGGACACGCTCAAGAAGACTCAAGAAGATCTCGAAGGCACGAAGGCCGAGCTCGAATCAACCAAAGGGAAACTCCGCGACACCGAGACCGCTCTCGCTGCGATGAAGACGGATCTCGATGCGACGAAGACGATGCTGGCGATGAAGGAGATGGAGTTGGCGTCAATCACTGAGAAGCTCAAGGTTTTCGGTGAACTCGATATCAATGGGCTCAAGGGTAAAGTTGACGAAATGACTGCCAAGGTGAAGGATCAGGAAACCAAAATTGGAACGCTCGAAAAAGAGAAGATCGAACTCACAAACGCAGTCGCAAGTCTGGAAGGTCAGGTCAAAACCAAGGAAGAGAAGATTGCTCAGGACACGGTCAAGATTAAGCGTTGGGAAGAAAACTTCATGCAGAAAGGCACTCGTGGCCGCGTGATGGCAGTGAATCCCGGCTGGGGCTTCGCAGTTCTCAGCATCGGCGACAAGCAAGGTGCGGCTGCAAACAAGGTCATGATCGTGGGACGCGGCGGACAGTCCATCGGCAAGGTGAAGATCACTTCCGTCGAGAACAACCAATCCATTGCTGACATCATCCCCGGCTCATTTGCCAAGGGTCTTTATGTCGAGCCCGGTGACGAAGTGATTTTCACGGGCGACGACAAGGTGAAAGCTGACGTGGTCGCAGGGGCAGCTCCCGGCGCTGGAGCTTCTTCCGACCTCCCGATTAAGTAATGCTGCGCCGAGGAATATGAGAGCCCTGTTTCTTCTTTTGATTGCGGCTTTCGTCCTGTCTGGATGTTCGACGACGAATCAAGATCCCGATACGAGTGCCATCAGCACGATTCCTTGGAATCGTCCTGAGAAATGGGAAGGCCAAGGGCCGTTCGGTGGTCTTGTTCCCGGTGGCTACTGATTGTATCTTTCTGGATTAAAGAGGTGCATATTCCCCGTGTCTCGGAGCGTTCCGAAACCAACTCCTGAAACGGCGGCACCACAAAACGCATCACGGAGCGGCGGGCATCCTGCCGCCGCCTTTCAAAACGCGAAAGCGCACACTTCTGCCAGCGTGGGTGTGACCGCCGGCCCCTAAGACTGAAGTTTCGCCATTCACGAGGCGCGACCTTGTAGTGCGGCGGGAAGCGAGGAACGAGCGCCACGCCGCCTTCGCATGGCGTGAGCTGGTGCGGACTACCGAACGGGTGCGACTGTCGAGAAAACCACATGCGCCCGTCGCACAGCGCGGCGTTTACTAGGCCGAGTCACGCTCGTTCCTCATTTGCCACCGCACTACAAAGTCGTCTCCCGCTTTCCACACAGTCGCCGCCTACATCGTGAAACGGTCACACAAGCCCGCGCAATGCCACGGACCGCAGACGCAATTCGCATGCATAAATCTAGTGCTCTGTCAGTCGTGAGATGATGGTAACCGATTGAGCAATCCGGCGGCGACTTGTGACTCGCGAGTGGTGACTGGTCGCAAGCGTTTTGGCGTGGGCCTTCCCGCTTGCGACAAATCACCGCCGATAAACACGCTGGCTCACCATCACTCGACGACTGACAGAGCACTAGGCGCGGCGGTGGATTGCTCGCGAAAGTGGCGAAAAAGCGCGAAATCATACACTTACGAAGTAGCGTACACTCATCCACAGGGTGAATGCGTGTATTGCCTGAAACCTTCTATTTGCGCGCCTCTTCGCGCTTTTCGCGGGCTCCAATCACGCATTTATGATAAAGGCGGAGGCGGGATGCACGCCCAGTCGCACACTGGGCGCATTTATTTGGCGTCCCAAGGCGGAATCTTCCCCGCCGGTGGCGCGGGCGGTTGGGCTCGCCATTCGATGAAAGCCCAAATGGCGATTACCACGATTGCGATAGACAGAGCGGCGAGATGCCTACTCATCGACCAGCGTATCGATCTTCTCCGCGAGATCGAAATCGAACTCCGTCACGCCGCCCTTGCTGTGGGTCGAGAGGACGAGGCGCACTTTGTTAAAGTGAACTTCGATGTCCGGATGATGCTCCAATTCTTCTGCGAGCTCGGCGACGCCGTTCACAAAATCGATTGCCTGTGCGAAGTCATCGAACTCGAAAGTGCGTTCGATTGCTTTTCCCTCGTGTTCCCATTGCGGGAGATCTTTGAGAGCTGATTTGATTTCTTTTGCGGTTAGAACGTTTGCCATGTGGCGGGAGATAGTCCGCTGCGATCAATAGGGCAAGGAAATGGTTTCACAAAATATCGCCGCACCTCGGCGCTTGCGCGGAGCGAAGGGCTCGGGTATCGCCCCTGCATGAAGAAGCTTCTTGGAGAATTCCTCGGCACTTACGCGCTCGTGTTCACGGGTACCGGCGCGATTATTATTGATGGGATGCATGGTTCCATCACGCACGCGGGAGTCGCGCTGACTTTCGGGCTGATCGTGATCGCGATGATCTACACGCTTGGCGACGTGAGCGGCGCGCACTTGAATCCCGCCGTTACCATTGCTTTTGCTGCGGCGGGTCGTTCTTTGTGGAGCACCGTGCCGGGCTATATCGGGGCGCAATTGGCGGGCGCGTTTGCTGCAAGCGGGACATTGCGCCTTCTTTTTCCCGGTGACGGAAATCTCGGCGCAACCTTGCCTGCGGGCTCTCCGATGCAGAGTTTTGTGCTGGAGGTAATTCTTACGGCGCTGCTCATGTTTGTCATTCTCAGTGTGAGCACTGGTGCGAAAGAAAAAGGCATCACGGCCGGCATCGCTATTGGGTCTGTAATTGCGCTGGAGGCAATGTTTGCGGGGCCGATCTGCGGTGCGTCGATGAATCCGGCGCGCTCGCTTGCGCCCGCCGTGGTGAGTGGAAATTTGCAGCACCTGTGGGTGTATCTCACGGCACCGGTGCTCGGCGCGTGGATCGCCGTGCCGCTTTGCTGTGGCGTCCGTGAGCCGGGTTGCTGCTGCGCCAAGTCGGCTGTTTGAACCGGTTATCAAACCGCTCGTCCTTATCCTTTGCACAGGCAATTCCTGCCGCTCGCACCTCGCTGAAGCCATTCGTCATTTCCACTTCCGCTGCGGCTTCCCGTGGGGCGTTCCAAAAGGCTTTCCGATGGGGCGTCGTTGCTGGCGTGAAGGCGGGCGCAGCGGCTCGGGCTCGGGGAGAGGGTCCGGGTTGAGGCGGGCCATGTAGATGACGTGCTCGAAGCGCTTGGCTCGCTCGTGGGATTTGCAGGGGATGGCGGTGGCGAGGAATCCGGCGCGGCCGAGTTGCTCGACGAAGTAGCGCTCTTCAGTGGCGGCCCAAAAGGCGACTTTTCCATCGGGCTTCAGGGCGCGCGAGATGATGCCGAAGCCGCGGCGGTCGTAGAGCCTGGAGTTACCCGGTTGGACGAGGGAGGTCGGCCCGTTATCAACATCGAGAAGGATGGCGTCGTAGGTGGCAGGTGGCGCTTGTTTCAGAACGGCAAAAACGTCACCGATGACGGTCTTCACGCGCTTGTCGTCGAGGAGTGCGCCGTTGACGTGGCGAAGGTGTTCGCGGTTCCATTGGACGACATCGGGGAGGAGTTCGGCAACTTCGACGATGGAGTCTTTGCGCACAAAATCGAGCGCGCGGCGGAGACTGTAGCCGAGACCGAGACCGCCGATGAGGACGCGTGCGCCGGGCGTGCGCTCAAGATTTTTGCACGGCAATTCAGCGAGCAAGAGCTCCGAAGACGTGGAGGTCGTGCTCATGAGCTGGCGACCGTTTAGCTTCAGGAAATACTCGCCGTCGTGTTCGTGGAGCGAGAAGTTGGAGCCGTCGGGGGTGCGTGTGGTGCCGAGTGTGCGAAATGGTTTCAATGTCGCGTCACCATGTCAGTTCCGGGAAATTGAGCACGCAGGAAATGCGGCGCTGTACTAATGCACACGGGGTAGTAAGCTGAGAGCCTTCACTAAGATGGGCGAGACAATGTATCCGCTGCTGTAAAATGCGATGAACATTCCTGCGAGTGCGACTTGGGGCTGGCGGATGAAGAGCTGGTATTCCTCGGCTTTGCTTCCTTTGAAAAAGAAAAGCGGGATGGCCGAACCGTCGAGCGGCGGGATGGGCAGGAGGTTGAAAATGAGGAGGACGGTATTGAGCAAGAACATGATGAACATCACGACGCCGACCATGCCCCATACGCCGGTGACTGCTTGAAACGGGGATGCTTCAAAGTGCCCCGAGTGAACACCGAGCGAGAGAACGATGAAAGAGATGACGACGAGGATGAGATTCGCCGCGGGTCCGGCCATGGACATGACGGCGCTTCGCTTCGGATACTGAAGCGCCCACTGCGGATCATACGGTGCGCTGGCCCAGCCCATCATCCAGCCGTTGGCCATATAGCTGAGGATCGGAACAACAACGAGGCCGATGGGCTCCCGAATGATGTGCGGAATAGGATCGAGCGAAACCTGCCCTCCGCGATGCGCGGTATCGTCGCCCAGTTTATACGCGACCCATGCGTGCGCGGCTTCGTGAAAGACCGTCGAGTACAGCAGGACCACGTACCAGACGATTCCATGTGTGAGATTTGGCTCCATGTCTCCCGCAGATACTCTATGGCGGCGGTGGATTGCGAGGGAAAGGCGAGGGGATTTGCGAAATGGACTCTACGGGATGCTCCGCTTCACCAGCACACGCCCGTCGGCGTGGGTGGAGGCTTCTCCTTCTGTGAGGGTGTCGATTCCACCGCGGCCGTTGGCGATAACTTCGGCGACGAAATGGAGCGCGTTGTTCCCGGTGCCGCCGATGAGGAATGTATCGACATCGCGACCGCCAATGAGTTCGACCTCTTCGGTAAAGGTGGACACGCCGTCCTGGCTTTCCTGTTCGAGGAGGAAGCGGTTTGCTCCGTCGCCGAGGGAGGCTCTGAAAGTGTGCAAAACGTGAGTCTGGTCCACCTTCAGCGTGGTCGCGCCTGCACCGCCGGTGATGTCGATGGCACCCATCGCGTCGATGCCGTTGAGAGTGATGCTGGCGGTTCTGCCAAAGGTGTCTTTCGTGACGATGCGGAGATCGCCGCCGAAGGTGGTATCGATGACGGAGACGCTGGCAGAGCGTCCGCCCGATGTGATGATGCTTGCGGGCTCGGAGAGCGTCGCATTTACCGAGAGGACGGCCGAGGTTGCCCCGCGGAAAGAGACGCTTCCTCCGATGACTTTAAGATCGGAGGTGTGCACGGAGAGTGTCTGGCTGGACGTGAGACCGCGGGAGTTGAGCGCAATCGCTCCGGCCACGGTGAAGCCCGTGCCGCCCGATGTGATCGACTGCGTGTGCTCGGTGGGGTTGGCCGCTGAAAAGCGGACATCGCCTCCAATGTCGAGGGTGTCCGTGGTGCCAGTGAGGGTCTGCTGCACCCTGTCGCCGGTTCCGGCGCTCATTCTCAACGAGCCGAGAACGGATATTTTTGCCACGCCAGTGATGCTCTGTTCGACGGTGACCGACCGTGAGCCGCTCGATATGATCGAGAGGTCTTCTGAGACCGAGAGGTCGGAGATTCCCGAGGTGAACTGAATGGTGTCGCTCCCGGCACCGGAGCGGACCGAAAGACCGCCCGTGACGGCGAGCTTCGCGCCTTTGAAAACGATGAGATCGTTTCCGGTGCCGCTGGAAATTTGCATCCCGCTCTTGAGCTGGAAGTCGGCGATATTTGCGATGAACTGATTTGCCCCGCTGCCGAGCGAGATTGAAAATTTCCCCTCCACGACAGTCGTGCTCCCGTAGAACTCCACCGAGTCGGGCTGCGCGCCGCCATTGTAAATAAACGCGCCGCCGAAGGTCACACCATTGGCCACGAAGTAGTTGCCCGACACTTCGGCGGGCAGCGGGTTTTTCCGTGCGTCGCCGAGGTTGATGCGGACATCGCCGGAATATGTCCCGCCATCCAGCGTGAGGCTGTCATTTCCGCCACCGAAAGACGCGATCAAATCACCGGTGAATCCGTCGAGAATCAGCGGGATTCCGGGCTCCGTCGTAGTGTCAAGAAACCTGACGGAGACATTGGCCGCGGGTGTAATCACGAGCTTTCCGTCGGGCTGCTGTGTGAGAATCGCAGACTCGTCGCTCGCGTCGCCCGGCCCGCCTTTCAGCAGCACGTTGCCGTTGGACAAAGTGACCACGATCAGTCCCGCCGGTGCGATTCGTGATTCGAGTAGTTCTATCATTCGGCGGGAGGCTCGCCTCAAAAGCCCATCTTCGCCAGTTGTTGATCGAGCAACAACTGAAACTCCTGCACATCGGCCCCCGGCGGACGGTAGCCCGGCTCCTCTGCGGACACACCGAGGCGGCCGGTCTGGTCGAGATACCACGCTGCCGTGATCCCGTCGCTAAACGTCACCTTTCCACTCACGACAGTTCCCGGCTTCGCGATGGTGTCCACAGTCAGCGTCACATTCCCGCTCGGCGGCTGTTGCGGCGGCATAGACTGCACTTCGTCCGGCACGACGGCGTCGCCGGGCGTCGGCGATGCTGCTGCGGGCGGTGGAACCGGCGGCGCAGGCGGGACTTCCACGACGGGGTCTTTGGGAATCAGCTTCAGATCGTCCACCAAAAGACGGACTTCCATGTAGGTGAGACGCACCCCGCACTCGCTTTCGAGGCGGGTCTGGATATCGGAAAGTTTTACTCCGTCAGCGATCCATGCGCTGACCTTTTGTTTTTGCTCGTCGTTTAACATGCGTGATTCCGTTGCGAGTGGGGGCCTTGGAAAGCAAGCGTGGATTTCGTTTCGGCTCCGATTTTTTGGCGGCTACTGTGTGGGGATTGCGACGGGACGCTCGCTCAGTTTCGGGACAGGAGGGGCTCCAGCCGGGCGCTCGGCCTTCCGCTTGGCACCTACGATGCTGAGCGAGCCATCTGGATCCTTGCGCAGCATCGCGCGTCCTTTCGGCGAGTCGTAAACCGCCTGTCCAAGCCACTCGCCGTTCACGCCGATTTTGGAGAGCCAGTAAACATTCGGCGCGACCATGTGCAGGACGTGAAGGTTGTTCTGGCCGTCGAATTCCGTCGAAGGTTTCATCCCCATCAGCAAATGACCGAGCGGATAAGTGCAGAGGACATCGCCCGTCGTCTGGTCCGTCACCCGTGCATAAAGTGCGCGCTCCTTCGGGAGCTGAAAGGACAGAAGTTCCATCTCGCGGTAGCTCCCGCCACCATCCTGATTCTGCGGCACGCCGACTGTCTGGGACCATAGCGTTTTCCCGTCCGTGACCTCGATCGGCAGGCGTTGCGAGACAAGGTATTTCCCTGTCTCTGCGAAGTAAATCGCCGCCTGCACTTTGTATCCGCCGAATTCGTTGACGGGGTAAAGTTTGAGCAGGTTCACCTTCCGCTCGATCGACTCGCCGGAGAGGACACTGACGGGCGTGTTGCGGTAGTTCGGATCGAATGGCCCGATTGGATTGTCCTTTCCGCGCTCCACTTCAAAGCCGAACCATTGGTGGCCGGGCATGTCGCGCAGCAGCACATCCTTGCCGGCGAGATTGCGGATCGTCACCGTTGCCTCAATCGGTTCGCCGCGCATGTAGAGCGTCCGCGCAAGATCGATCGACACTTCGAGTTGTGCCGAAGCGCTGAGCGTCAGGACGCCGAGGGCCGCAAATGTAAGAAGGGTGAATTTCATCGGTGCGAGGTTGCCCGCTCTGCGCCGTGTTTCAAGCGAGGAGGTTAGGAAAAAGCGGTTATTTATTCCTTTGGCCTGGAGCGGAATTTTCGTGAAATTCTTCATTTGCGCCCGAAGCGTGTGCCGCTTACACCCGCTTCGCATGAATCATCTACGCACCCGCCGCTCCTTCCTACAAGAACTCGCCACCGGCATCATCGTCGCTCCTTGGGTGACCACCGGGCTCCGTGCCCAGGCACCGTCATCCCGCATCCGGCACGCTTCATTTGGCTGCTCGGGAATGGCGATGTCGGACGTCTCATCCATCGCCGGGCACAAGTCCGTGGATATTGTCGCGGGCTGCGATGTGGATGCAAAGAATGTTGCGGAGTTCCAAAAGAAATTTCCCAATGCGAAAATCTACACTGACTTCCGCGAACTGCTGGAGAAGGAAAAGGATCTCCAGACGGTGAACGTCTCCACGCCCGACCACATGCACGCCGCAATCGGCATGACGGCCCTTCAGCGCGGTGTGAACGTGTACGGCCAAAAGCCGCTCACCCACAATCTTTTCGAGTGCCGCCGACTTGCCGAAGTCGCGCGGGAAAAGAAGCTCGTCACGCAGATGGGCATCCAGATCCACAGCTCCACGGAATATCGCACCGCAGTCATGCTCGTGCAGACGGGAGCGATCGGAAAAGTCAAAGAGGTCCACACATGGAGCAGCAAAAAATGGGGCGACAATGGCAAGATGCCCGAGAAGACCGAGCAGCCGCCTGCGCAACTGGATTGGGATCGCTGGGTCGGTGTTGCAGCGGCACGCCCGTTCATCGGCAGCGGCTGGTATCACCCCGGCAACTGGCGCAAGCGGCTCGACTTCGGCACCGGCACATTTGGCGACATGGGCTGCCACATTTACGACCCCGTTTTCAAGGCTCTCGCGCTGACTTCCGCAGTCAGCGTGAAGAGCGGCGGGGCAGCCCCGAACGAACATTCGTGGGCCACCGACGCGATCGTGGAATACGTGTTCCCCGGTACCGCATACACTGCGGATAAAACGGTTCGCGTGACTTGGTATGACGGCGACCAGCGCCCGCCGAAGGATGTGCAGGAACTCATCGCTGTCCCCGGCGACGAAAAGGCGAGCAAGCTCCCCGACCAAGGTAGCATCTTCTTGGGCACGGAGGGCATTATGGTCCTCCCGCACATCGCCATGCCCCGCCTTATCGGAGAGAAGGCAAAGGGCGCAGCGTATGAAAAAGTCGCGGGCGACAACCACTGGCACCAGTTCATCGAAGCCGCCCTCGGCAACCGCAAAAATGGCGACGCGAACTTTGACTACGCCGGCCCGATGACGGAAGCCGTGCTGCTCGGAAGTGTTGCATCCCGTTTCCCAAATGAGCTGCTCGAATGGGACGGACCGGGGCTGAAGTTTGCGAATGCAAAAGCGAATGCCTTCGTAAAACGCACCTACCGTGCGGGCTTCGAAGTCGCCGGACTCTAAAGCGCCATGTCCGAGCCCCACTGGCGTGAAGCGGCAATGCAAGCCGCCCTGCAATCCGAGGCCAACTACGGCAATTCGACAAGCACGCTAATCGCCCAGATTCGAAAGGCGTTGCCGAAATGCTCCGTCACCATCATTCACGCAAACCGTCCGCAAACGCTGCGGTTCATGGAAGAGCGAGCGACCGGCTTCAAGAGCCAGCTCGATGGAAAGTTCCTGCAAGGCGAAGGCGAGAGCATCCACCCGTATCTCGGCTGGTGGACCGTGACGTGGCAGGGCAAGACGATTGAGCTCGTCGTGCCGCCGGGATTTGGCAGCAGCGGTGAAGTCGTGTGTCTTTCGGTGGATGAGTTTGTCGTCGCGAGTTTCGCTTCCGCACT
>JAYSTZ010000209.1:0-4182 GCA_043719365.1 Verrucomicrobiaceae bacterium
GAAACTGGACAGGCTGGAAGCCCATCCCACTCCGACAGCCTAGAAGGCTGTCCTACTACCGTCGCGCGTCGCGCTTCCATTCCACTTTTAATCACACCCGAGCAGCCTCCGGAGAACGAAGTTTTTCGTGCGGATTGCATTGCCGCCGTGCAATTGCATCGCAAGCGCATTGTTATGAAATCGTATCCGGTGTGGGCACCGTAGCTTTGAAATGAGTTCTAGGCGCGCTCCGTGCGGATTTTTGTGATCCAAGAGGCCAAATTTGTCTGCTGAGAAACCCCGGTTTGACCGTGCTGTTTACTTTCCGCGAAGATTCCGAGATCGCAGAGGACGAACATAAAATTCGACCGCACAGAGAGATACTGTGATGAAGGTCAGTCGTTCCGGCTGGCTGTGTTTTCGCGTGCGCCGGCGCGGTGGGTGCCCGAAGTCCGCTGGAAGTGCGACCATTCTTAACATGGGCGCGGGAATTCCTAGTTTTCTTTGAATCTCGCACGCCGCCTGCAACGTTGGAGCGGTGAGTTCGCCAGCGCCGGCGCTTCGAGAGCTAAATAGCGCGAGCGATTTGCCGGGAACAGCCCGGACGCCAAGCCAGTGCGCGTTTCAAGAACGGCTCCGACATCAATTTCGCAACCCATTCACAAAGTCTTTTATCTCAGTATGACAAATTCAGCACTTAATTCCGTCCTCGACCGGTTCCATCCCGTCACCGCCGAATACTCCCTTTCCGACACGACCGTCGCCGCACCCATCGCGGTCATGGGCGTTCCTTTTGATAACGTAACGCGTGATCAGACACTGGCGCTCATCCATAGAATGGTGGAATCCCGATGTTCGCATTACATTATCACGGCCGATGTGGACTTTCTAGTTCAGGCGCAGACAGATGTGGAGCTCCGGCGGATCCTTTTCGACGCCCATCTGGTGCTTTGCGACGGCGCGCCGCTGGCGTGGGCGTCGCGCCGGCTGGGAAACCGGCTCGCCGAGTCGATTTCCGGGTCGGACGTGGTTCCGTTGATTCTGGAAGCTGCCGGGAGATGCGGATACCGCATCTTCATTCTCGGAGGCGGGGAGGAAATGAACCGCAAAGCTGCGGAGAATATCGCAAGGCAATATCCCGAAGCAGTGATTGCGGGTCGCTACAGCCCGCCGCCCGCTTCGCTGCAAAACATGAACCACGGCGAGATCAAACGACAAATCCAGGAGGCGAATCCGGAAGTTGTTCTCGTGGCGCTCGGGTGCCCGACGCAGGAGAAATGGATTTCCATGCATTACCGCGAGCTGGGCGTGCCGGTCCTCGTGGGGGTCGGGGCTGCGCTGGATGGTCTTGCGGGAACTGTGAAGCAGGCACCTCAGTGGATGGTTCGCTGCGGGCTGGGGTGGATGTGGCGCATCGCGCAGGGCTCGAAAGGGATGGCCGGGCCTTATGTGAAGAATCTCTTCGTTTTCGGGCGGGAAATTGTTCGTCAGATGTGGAATACCAAGGCTCGTTCGCGGAAGGCCGCTGGCGATGCGGTTCAATCTCTGCCGCTTGCAAGTGATACTCAAATCGTAGTGATGCCGCCGAGGCTCGACGCTGCGTCCGTCCAGGAGTCACGGCAGAATTGGGAGGTCACCGCGACGAAGGGAACCGTAATTGTGGACCTCAGTGGCACCAATTTCGTGGACTCTACAGGAGTTGGATTCTTGATGCGTCTGCGGCGGATCGCACGGGAAAAAGACTCTGCATTTGCGCTGTCCGGTGTATCGGCCGGGGTTTGGCGGAATATCGAGATGATGAAGCTGGGTGAGTTTTTCCCTGTGGGCGCTACGCTGGATCGGGCATTGCAAATCGCCAGCGAAAGCCGGGTCAACATTCCGAGCTCAGAACAAACCGTTGACGGCATCGCATTGCATCTCCGGGGAGAAATCACCGAGGCGACCGCGAAGGACACGTTCGAAAGATCTGCCGCGCTGATTGCCGATGTCCATGCCGGTCAGAAAGTGACGATCGTTCTGTCAAAGGTTACATTTCTCGATAGCTCTGGGATCTCAGTTCTGGTCCGGCTTCGCAAGCTGGTTAGAGCGGCGGGATTAGAGCTGGAATTCGTCAAGCCCACGGCGTCCGTGCACAACTCTCTGGTGATGTCGGGACTCGCGACGCTCCTGCTAAGCGGTGGAGTGTGTGAATTGGCGTAACAGCTCCCTATTTTCCTGCGCTTGACGGGCTGAACCGGTGTAGCGAGCGTGTCTGCGGCGAGGCGGTGTTTTTAGCGTGGCAAATTGCGCTGATGACCTCGTTTGGGCGTCGAATCTACCTCTGGAGGGCGGAAATCGCTCACCATTTGCAGATTACAGTTGTCACCCTGCGGTCCGCCCCTCTACATCGTCGCCTTGAAAGCAACCAGCCACAGAAAGGGGTGACACTTCATACCATGCGCATTATCGCTCTTATCGCACTCGCAGCCGTAACATTCGGCTTCGCAGCTTGCTCCAGCTCGCAATCAGCACCGGCACCCGCCGCTGCTCCTGCTAAAGGCTACAAAAAGTAAGCTGATTTCCCTGTAAAGGGATTTCACAGGCCAGACCGCTCTGCGGTCTGGCCTATTCTTTTTCCCCGGAAAGGCATTTGCAAAACCGCGTGGCATCGTCGATGCTCATTCCGTAATGCCGATGATAACTCCTACTTGTCGGGAAAGGCTCACAGCGGCGGATTTTGACTTCATTATCCGCACACTGGCCGGCGGCGGCCACAATCGTTCAGCATCGCTTGCCGAACTTCTCACAGATTCGGACACCCGCGACTCCATCCTCGATAGCGAACCTCTCTTTCAGGCTGTGCTTGAAGCCGGCGCGACGCTCCAGATTTCTCCGCAGTGCTACTTCTACGTGCTGCTCCGCCATGTGCTGAAGGAGCACAAACTCGCCAGCCGGGAGACTGCGGATTACCTCGCTTCGTTGCTGGAGACTTTTAGCCGAACTGAGCGAATGAAGGCACCGTCCGGTGCGGGGGAGGGGCCGCAGCAATACGTCGGCGACATGCTGCTCGCATTGCAAAATGCGGCCTCGGCGCAGAGCTTTCTCCTTCGTGCGCACATCGGGAACTATACGCTTTTCATCACCGGCGTTTTTCACGAGCGCGTGGAATGCCGCTCCCGTCGCGGAGGGCCGGACGTCGAGTTTTTTGAGAATATCGGCGCGACGAACTACGCGATCGCTGCGGAGCACTCGATGGCGCGCGAGCATTCGCTGGCACCCATTTTTCGGGAACTCGGCGAGCGATTTCACGATATCCGTCTCGCCCTGAACGACACCGCGGAGCGTCACATGCATCTGGATGAACCTTCACCGCTGATTCTTCCATGAGCTCGCTCTTTCACGAAATCACCCGCCTGCTGGAGCGCACGTACGCCAGCGCGGGGGTTGCGCTGGAAGATTGCATTATCCCAGGCCAACGCTGCGCCGAACTCTCCAAGCTTGCCGGTGCGCAGGCACGCGAACTTAGCCATCTGGCGCGCACTTTCCTCCGGCATAGTGGCGACAATCTGTTCATCGGCATCTACTACTCGCGCTGGCTCATCGACCATCTCGAAGCGCACGACCCGAGGCGCGGTTTGAGCGACCACAACATCGGCAGCCTCATTGCCTTCGTGGAGGAAATCGACCACGCGCTCCATGCGGCGCTCGCATTTCGGCGCGGTGAGCGCGACATGACCGGCGAGCCGTTTATTCGCAATCTGGAGCTTCAATCCCGTGTGGATACTTACATGGTGCTCCTGCTTTTCGTAGGATTCTTTCGCAAGACCCAGCGCGTGTCCCTTGCCGATCGACGCTGGCTGCGGTTCCATCTGTTTCAGCGGGAATCGCACAACTACACGGATACGGATCTTCGGAGTCGATACATGGAGACCGCCGCGCTCGGGATGAAATACACCCGTCTTCTCGATGCTCTGAATGCAGCCCGCCGGGTCGAAGAAATCCGCGTTTTCCACGCGCTGAACTACGACGAGAAAAAAGCGCGCATCTTGCAGCTCACGGCCCCGCGGATTTCTCGGGAATCGTAGGCTAAAAGTGCTTCCGGTATTCCTTCATCCGCTTTTCCAGCCGGCGGCGAAGCGCGGCAAGCGGGTCCGCGGGCCTGGAGCGACTGAGCGCGATGCAGAGGTCCGCCATCGCAACAGCGTCTTCCACGCTGACGAATTC
>JAYSTZ010000210.1:0-1826 GCA_043719365.1 Verrucomicrobiaceae bacterium
TTTGGATCACAGCGCGGGCATGTTCGCGTCGCCACCGAGGCCAACTGCTATACTTCCCGAAATGCGAAACCAGTGCCCATGGGCGGTTCTACTTTCCGCGGTCTTGCCCCTTTGTCTCGCCGCGCAGGAGAAACCTTGCAAGCCCACTGTGACCGGTCACCTGGATATCTTCCCGTTGGCGAGCACCACGCTCCATACCACTCGCAGCGTGCGTGTCTGGCTTCCTTCCGGATACGACGACCCCGCGAATGCCGCAAAGAAGTACCCTGTCATCTACTTCCTCGATGGCGAAAGCGCATTTGATGCCTGCACTGCCTTCAATCATGACGAAGTGCGCGCGGATGAGACGCTGACCGAACTCATCACCTCCGGCAGAATTCCGCCCGTGATCGCCGTTGGTATCGACAGTGCATCCCCAATTCTCGCCGACGGACAGAGTGTGGATAAAGGTAAGGCCCGAGCCAAAGAGTACATGCCCTATCCCGATCCCTTTCAATACCCCGCGATGAGAGACGTGCAGGGTGCTCAACTCGCGGAGTTTTTCGAACGTGACGTGATGCCCGCCATCGCAAGCAGGTATCGCGCTCTTTCCGGCACCTCGAATTCGGCTCTCTGGGGCGACTCTTATGCCGGGGCAGCTGCGCTATACATTGCAATGCACCATCCTTTGCTCTTCGACCGCATGATCGTTGAAAGCCCGTCGTTCATCGTGGGCAATGGACAGTTATTGCGCGACAGCGAATCCCTCGTTCATGTTCCCAGTCGTATTGCGCTCGGCATTGGCACGTCGGAGGTGCCGGAATCGGAGTTTCCCGGCTTCAACGCGGCGTGGGTCCGCATGATGACCAGACTGGCTGACAATTTGAAAGCCGTCGCCTGGCAGCCGCCGCAGATTCAACTCACGGTGACCGAAGGAGCCCGCCATACGGACGGCGACTTCGGCAAGCGCCTCGCTTCCGGACTGCTCTTTATCTACGGAACGGCACCGACACCCACGCCTCTCAAGCAGTAGTTGGAATGCAAGACAGCGGTTCCGCAAACTCTCGTTCCGTGAAAAGCCGTCTTGTCCTTTCAGAACGCATGCGACGCGCAGTCCCTGCCAAAACGCGACACTCGGAACTTGAGCCAAACCGCGTCGTGTGCCGCATTACGCGCGATTCGCTGAAGTGATCTTCCTGATGCTCCCGGGAGGTCCCGTTCTGGGAAGTGGAAAGTTTTGTCTGGATCGTCGGATATGCGGGGCAAAGCCTCGGATCGACGTCGCAGCGTCCGGCAATCCGGGGTCGCTCCCTCCAATCGGTGTTCCAGGAATTTGAACGGGCAACGAGTGCAAGACTGGCATTAGCGAGGTCGTTAGAACTTTTGCGGCCTGTCCGCCACGGGCGATACGGTTGGTTTTCCGACAGATTGAAACGCTTACGGGTCCGGATCTTTTCGGCGGATTTCCAGAAAGACCCGCCGTCCGCACTGAGGCATGGATCATTGCCGGGCACGCCGCCAACGTCGGCCGTGTCGAGAAACCCATCGCGACCAGGCAAGATTTATAGATTCAAATCCGGCCAACTTGCAGGTGGCCTGGCCATTGGATCCGCGTTAGCTATGCTGGGGGCAAATGAGACAAGCGGTGGTTTTCAAGGGCGAAGATGGGCAGTGGGTGGCCGAATGCCTGAGCCTGCCGGGCTGCGTGAGCCAGGGGCAGACTCGCGAGGCGGCCGTCAGCGGTATTCGCGAGGCGATTCGACTCTACGTCGCGGTATTGGAAGAAGATCAACTGCCTATTCCCGAAGAGCAATTCGACACGCTACTGATCGCGGTGTGAGCAAGCT
>JAYSTZ010000022.1:0-12534 GCA_043719365.1 Verrucomicrobiaceae bacterium
GCTGGAGCTTGAATGTCGCATAGCCCTCGAACCGCGAGAGGTCACTGTTTGGTTTGTCGCCGCTGTCGTACTGATAGTCGGCATCGAGCGCGTAGGAGAGATTCCCGAACGTGCCATACTGCGATGCAATGCTGCGAAGCTGCCCGTCCGAGCGATACTCGGAGACGATGTTCAGACCGAAGCCGTCGGCCTCGAACATCTTCGAGTATTCCTGCGCAGACACGAATTGCGAGAGCGGTCCGCCGCCGACCGGCGAGAGCAGATTGGCGAGGAGTTGCTCGTTAAACCACGGCGTCTCATAGCGGAGCAACACACGCCGGGGATCGCGCAAATTGTCGTACGAGTTGGCGAGGAAAAGATGCGCTGCCGCGCTGCTGTAGTCGGCATTCACCGCACGCACCGCTTCGCGCACGGCGACCTCGGTCATACCGTTATTCTGATAGATGGAAGCAAGATTGGAGCTGCGCACGCCTTTGTCCTGATCGAGCAAAAACTTCGAGCGATAGATGCGGCGGTTGTCGTTGAGCGCGAGTGAGTGTTCGAGCTCCGCGACGGATTCATTGTAGCGATTTTCCTGCTTCCGCTGGATCGCCGTATAAAGCGGCGGCGTCGGGTCATCCGGGTCGAGTTCGGCCGCGCGGGCGAGGTCTTTGTTTGCGAGCGATTCCAGCTCGCTTGTGCCGCCAAAAAGATTGCGCCAGCTCGTCGCTTCGTTGCTGAACGCCTTGCCCAGGTAGCTGTGAAAAAGCGAGCGCGTCGGCTCCAGCACCGCCGCCGTATGCAAGTCGCGACGCCCCGCCTCGCGGTCGCCTTTGCGTAAGGATGTCAATCCGCGTCCGAGCCACGCATTGCCCAGCGCACTGTCGATGGCGATGGCCGTCTCAAACGAAGCGCGTGCATCGACGATACGATTCTCCGCACTGAGCAAAAAGCCACGAATGGCGTGGGCTTGCGCATTGCGCGGCGTGTCACGGAGCGCGCGTTCGACAGCATCCTTCGCTTTTGCAGTTCGTCCGAAGCTGAATTCCATCTCCGCGATACGCGCCAGCACGAAGCCCTTGCCGGCCACATAATCCGCATCGCGAACCGGATCTTCGCCCGAACCAAGCGCCTGTTTCGCCGCCTTCAACGCACCTTCGAGATTTGACTGCGACTGCTGGTAATAAGACTCCGCCAGCCATTCCGCAGCCGTGCGCTTTTCCGCCGAGCCGTTCCACGGCTCCCGCTTTACCGTCGCGATGAGTTGCTCCAGCGCTCGCTTGCCCGGCCCGGAAGTCCCGCGCAGCGCCGCGCGCGCCTTGTCCACGCGCCCCACGGATAGCAGCACCGCAGCGCGATACAGCGGCGGAGCACTGCGCGGCAGCGTGCGCAACGCGGCGAGCAAATCGCCCTGTTTGTAAGACTCGAACGACGACCCAAGCGCCCGCTCCTTCGCAGCGGAAAAACCAAACTCACCCGGCGAAATCACCGCCGGATAATACAACGCCCACTGAACCAGGTTCGCCACATCCTTCGCTTCGATGACCGCCGTCTTTCGCGGCGCACGACCGGGGACGATCTCCGCCTGTTCGCCGCCTTTCAGCGTGAGCGAGCCTGCTTTATTGGAAAGAGCGAGTTCGCCTTCCAGTAGCGTCATCGTGGTGCGGCCACCTTTCGCCACACGGATAATGATCTGCGTTCCGCGCAACGCCCCGTTCACCGCGGGCGTGCGGATTTGGAGTTGTTCGGCTTTTTCGCGGCTGAAAAAATAACCGCCGCCCGACTTTACCTCCACGCTCTTCCCCGGCTCCACCTCCGCCTCCGTCAGCTCGTCGATGCGCAACTCGCTCTTGTCGCTCAGCCGTAAAACCGCGCGACTCAGCTCCCCCGTGCGCACTTTATCCAGCGACGCAAAAAATGTCCCCCGCTGCCCGCCAGCCGGCTTTTCCGCAGCCGTCCACGCACCGCCCGCCTTCGGCTTTTTTTCGACGACGTTTTCCTTCTCGATAAGCTCAGCATCCTCCGCCCAAAGCGAAGTCTGCAACGCCGCACTGAAGCAGCAGGCAATCGGAAGAATGATTCCACGGAGAGAGAGATGTCCACGCATGAGGAACCATATATCGAAACTCCGCGAATCTTGCACGGACCATGTTTTGTATTCCTCGCGGGCTGCGAAAGCAGACACCCCGGCCACCTTTGCGGCGACCGGGGTGTTGGCTCGGTCGCTGGGAATATTCAATATGTCACGACCACCAGTCCGGGACCTTGAAAAAAGTCCACCTTCATCGCTACGGGGCGAACGGGCGGATTGCCGGAATCATAAACCCACGCCCGACGTTGCCCCACCGACCCATCGACGTAGCTCAAGCATCGCACTCTGTGAACCTCGCGGTTCCCAATCAAGTCTCCGGTTTGGATCAGGTTGACCACACGCCCGGTGGTGGGCTCTCCTCCCCAAACCCCTTCTCCGATAGAACCGTTCGCAGCCTGATAAATCCAGGTGAACAAAGGGCCTTTGCCATCCATGTGGCTCAGTCTTACAGGACCGGCCCGGTAAATGCCGATCGATGGCGCTCCGTCAACCTTTCCGGGTGCGGGATTGCCCTCCACAGCGATTGAATGCAACGTTAACGACGAAGATCCGAAGTTGCTAAAAACGCCCGCCGAACGAAAGTGATAGCTGGAAGGTCGAAGGAAATACGCGAAAAAAGACGTGCTTACAGGCGTATTTACACCCGTGTAGCCGCACGCAACCCCATTAAACACACCGAGAAGTATGTCGGTGCTCGAAGGAACCCCAAGTGCGTCTGGGACGTAGTCTGTTCGTGCCACCAGATAGTCAGGTGTGTTCGTGTCCAAAATGCGGGAGCTGTTTTGGCTCGTTATACCGTTCGAGCCGGATTTGAGCATGAGAGAAGCGACGATGCTGCCGCCATCAGCCGGGAGGTCAGCACCGATGAACGGTGCTCCGATGGTCGGTTTCCCGAAAGGTGAGATGGCAAGACTCGAAGCAAGTTGCGTGGCGACGACGCCCGATGGGCTCACCGTGGAAAGAACTTCGTAAGAGGTCGTTGTGCCTTGGGGGCGCACGGTGTAGTTGATCAAAATGTCTCCCGAGGAGGCATCCATCCGACCATGTGAGCCATTGTACGAATCGCCGATGGCTTTGATGCTGATGACTTTGCCTGTGAGCACTCCGTAAGGCGTACGATCCTCCCCTTTGATCAGGACGAGACTGGGGGCGACGTAAGAATTTGGGATCGTGGAGCGATAGCGCCACAGGCTGTGCCGCGGATACCCGCCGTCTATGCTGACAAGCGCGGTAAAGAACAGGGTTCCATCCGGAGTCATGAGAATATTCTCGAACACTCTAAACTTCGATCCGGACGGCAGCCGCGAATCGATGCCGGCATCCGGCACGACGGCATTCTTGAGCGCCACTCGGCGGCTGACCGGGCCAATGCCCGCCCATATTCCAACTCCATTGCCATCCTGCGCGTGCGTCGCCCAAAACTGACTGTTTCCAAACACCGGGTCTTTGAACAATGTGAAGACGCCACCCGACGGCGCGCCGTTTTCATCGGTTCGGGAGTCCCCAATCTTCAGGAAAACACTGGGGTTCCCGTATGGTCCATGAAAGATCCCCGTGCGAACCGGCCCCGTCGAACCACTGTTGATGTATGATCCCAAAAACCCCACGCTGCTGCCATCGTCTGTGAGCGACGGTTGCCCGAAATTCGCCCACCTGGCTCCCGTCGCAATCTGCGGGAGAGTCGATGCGGGGACGACTGCTTGAGATTCCTGGATGAGCATTTGAGTGACACCAGCGCGAACCGGTGAAATCGCGACCAAGATGGCCGCCATGAGTGCCGTTCCGAATTTGCCCGTTTGGGCGTGGATGTTTGTTTTCATTGGATGTGTATTTTATTTTGTTTGTTTGGGCCTCCGTTGTGTCGGCCTTCACCACTCCCATCGCAGTCCGTTTCGCCGTCTGGCAAAATACCTGCGTTTTTTGAAACGAATCTTTTCTAACGAGCCGCAAGCACAGCAAAACACCCCGGACACCATTGCGGCGACCGGGGTGCTTGCTGAGCGGACGTGAAGGGCTCAGAGGTTAAATATCCCCTGCTTGCCGCTCACGAACTTGATGAGGCAGGTGATCTTCCCACCGGAGCGCTCCAGCGTCCGGCCTGTGCCAGAGACGCAGGGCACGTTCGTGGGGAGGACGATGAAATCCGACACCGTCTGGCTGCTGCTGTTCACAGTCATCATATCGCCTTTGCGGAGCAGGAGGTCCACATCGCCATTGAGGTCTGACCGCCAGAGCCCGAGGTCATTCGCGCTCGTGATGTTGAGCACCGTGTCGTGGACGAGGGTCGCGACGAAAGCCACCCCGCCGCCATCGGGCATCGCGAGCGATTTGATGAGTTTGTATTTCGCTCCATCAGGGACGCATGGAGGGAAGCCGCATTCTGGCGATGCCACCCCCTCACGGGCGTGCAGGGTGAGCACTCCACTGGAGACAGCATTACTCCAGAGCCCAGCTTTGTTCAAAGGTGTCACGCCCCCAAGCGGACCGACCAGCAACAAACCACGGAAAGCGACATTGTTGAGGTTATTCAACACTGGCTCGCTGAAGCTGCTGAAGACTGCACCAGTGACGCAAGGTGCCGGGCTCCCCTCCCGCACTACCAGAGGCAGTAAAGGGCCAGCCCAAATGGCTTCATCGTTCAAAGCGGTCACGACGGGACTGCCCGAGCCGAGTTTCAGTTTCGCGCGGAATGCGTTTTCACCCGATGGGTTAATGGCCGGAACAAAGAACTCGTTCCACTTCGCGCCGCCTGTGCCCAGTGCGACTCCGTTTTTCACGGCGACTTGCGTGAGCGTAGGCCGTCCACAAATTGAGAATACTACCTCCGCGTAGTTCGCGGCGGAGAAATTGTTCGGTGGGTTTGTTTGGGTCGAGCCGTCGCCCCATGCGACAACGCGTGGCGACCCAAAATTAAGGCTAGAGTAGGCAAAACCTGCGTAAGTGAGCTGTTTGACTCCGTTGACGAACAAGTCCGCATTGCCGCCGGTAGTGGAGACGAGTTCAAAGGTATTGTAGCATGGGATGCTTCCGGGCGCGGTATGCACGATAAAAAAATCGCCCGAACCAGCCCCCGTTCCGTTGATCAATACCACCTTGGTATCTCCGTTGGCATCGCTGCCAAAGTGCATCTGATAACTCCTTTGGCCATTCCGGTAGAGGCACATCATCGAGCCGCCTGGCCCCTCATTCGAGCCAGTCACTCGTAAAGTGACTTTGAGGCTCCACCCGCCCACTGTGGCTTGGTCAACCTCAGATTGGCTGGGATTCACATAATAAATCCCTGTATCCGACTCGACACTGTTATTGATGGACCATGCGGGCATGTTACCGCAAGCGGTATCAATAATAGGGCCACGCGTCGTGGCTCCTTGGGTCGAGAGAGTCCATGAGGGACTGGGATTAACGTTCCCCGTGTAACTATAGAGAATATCGGGATGAGTGGCAAAGGATTGCACCGTCGAACCCAACGCGATGAGCGTGAGCGCGAGTTTCATCATCTTCGATCGGATTGATGGCTTCTTGTTACTGCATCGGGCGGGTGCCGGTGATGCAGCCGCAATGGTTGAGCTTAGGATTGTGGTGAATTTGCCCGATTGGGCGTGGATGTTTGTTTTCATTTTTGATGTTTGTTTGTTTTGTTTTTGAGGCCTCCGTTATGTCGGCCTTCACCACTCCCATCGCAGTCCGTTTTGCCGTCTGGCAAAATAGACGAAGAATTTTTGCGAATGCTCCAAATGGGGAGAAACCGGAGCGCCGTCCGGTTGCGCCGAAAGTAGCTCAGTTGCGCCGCCAACTGGCAGCGTCCGTCTCTGGTGTGCGGTGAGCCGCACCGAGCTGGATGCGCCCAACGTAGGCGACGTGGCGGTTCGGAAAAGGGAGCACTCTGGGTAAGAATCACGCCCACCGAGCCATCCCGATAAATCGGGATGGCCTACGTTGCGCCCGCTTGCGCGGAATAACCACATACCGTCACTGCGTGACGGGCCGGTTGCGGCGCAAATGGACTACTGTGGGGCGGTGCTGAGACTTAATCCGAAAAATCTTCCCGTGGTGACGCCATTTGCGAGGGGCGCTTCCTTTTTCTTTTTGGCGACGGGCTGAGTGTTGGCGGGCCCGCGCGAGGCTAGATTGGTGGAAGCGGCTGGGAGCGTTGCGATTTGCGGTGCAGTCCGAGCCTGAGCGCTGTCGGTGCCGAGGCTGGTGAGCCGGCCCGTGCTGATGGAAATCGGGCGGAGCGGATTGCCGCTCGCCGGAGTGAAGCGCGAGGGCGGAGGGGTGAGCGGGGTTTCGTCGTCGATGGGGCCGAGGCTGACTATTGGATCGGCAGATAGCGCACGGATGTCCCAGCCGGGATGAGGCACACTGATTTCTACGGAATGTCGTTTTGAGGAATCCAGTGTAGGGACACCCATATTTGCCTGAATGGAGCCTGTGACTTTGATCGTATAATTTGCTACTGAGCTGTCTAGCACGGGGACGCTAGTAAGACGGACATGAGAGCCGTGAATACGACCTCGGTGGTCTATCGTCGGAGAGAGGGTGTCCGCAGGCCGAACCTTCGGGGCATCGGTGTATTTCTCTGTTCCGTTGGTGTTTAGAAGGGCGTCCGTTCCTGCCTGAATGCGGACGTTGCCGTAGAGCGCGGTTACTTCGCCAGTGCGGGCGATGAGAATGCGGTTACCTTGGATAGATGCGTGCGCCCCGCTGGCATTGACGAGCCCTGCGATGGTGATGTCGGAATAGGGGCGCTGAGTCTCAGACGAGATTTTATCGAGGGTGAATTGCCCGCTCCCGCCGTTGAGCCAGCGCGAAGGATTTGCGAGACGGAGTGATGACAGCGTGACCTCTGGCGCGGATACGATGCCACGCTCACCGACGGTGATCGTGGTCCCGAAATTTGGCGAGGTGATAAGCGTCGGGGCGGTGGAAGTAAAGGTGCCGTTGATTTGAACCGAGCCGTTGCCCGCCGGGGAATTGATGGTGCGAAACGGAGTGTAAATCTGGACGGTTTTGCCCTCTGCGATCCGGAAGTCCTGCCAGACGATCTGCGCCGGGGCTCGGAGGGAAATTGCGGAGGTATTGCCCTGCATGTAGCAGTTGACGGGACGTGCAGATTGGATGCTCGGTTTGCCGGGAAGCCACGCGCAGGGAACTTTGAAAATCGGAGTTGCGGCGATGGCGTAGGTTCCGGTGAGAGCGATGAGTGCGGTGAGTTTCATGTGTTTTAGTAGCTGCGGATGAGGCGAAACCACCCAATTCGACGGACGGTTTCGGCGGTGTTGTCTTCGGAAAATACGATGATGCAGATTGTCGCTCCGATTCCGAGAATCACAAGCAGCGCGATTCTGGGCGAACGGTTTTTTCGGGTGAAAATCAACGTGAATAATCCTCCGATTATCGCCAAGGCGCACCAGACGAACGGGCGAGCGCGAAGTTTGCGCCACGACTCGCGTTGCGCGTCCCACGCGGCTACGGCGGGCTCGTTGCCCTGGGAGAGTCCGGCGTAAAAGCAGTCCATGAAAGCCGGGGTATCGGTGTCGGAAACTGGGTGCGCGGCGACGAGCACATCGCGCGCTCCGGCCCAGTGCGCGGCCATCGCCATATCGAGGCTCCCTTCGCCGGAAGTCGTAAGGCCGGTGCCGGAATCGCAAGTCGAGAGGACGACCAGCTTGGTGTTGCGCAAGTCGAGTGAGGCGAGTTCTGCGGCGAAAAGGCAGTCGTCATTTTCCGTAGCAGGCGGAGGTTGGCTGAGCGCGGTGCGGGCTCCGGGGAAAAGAAAGACGGATTGTAGTAACGCACGGGTTGGGTCGCTCCATTGTCTGTGTCCTGTGAGGAACGGTTCGTTTGCTGCTTCGCGAGAACTTTTCCCGGAGGCTGCGTTCAGCGAATGTCCCGCGAGGTGGAGAATGTCCGGCACCTTTTGCGCGAGGGCTTCACGGAGGGCTTCACGGAGGGCTCTTTCCGTGGGCGGGAGCATCTTCCAGCGAGAATTGTGCTTCGCTAAAGCAGAGCGCTCACGAGCGAGGCCGGGAAGTTCCGGCAACGACGCGTTTGCGAGAATCGTGAATGGAAATTCTGCGTGTTGCGCGGGCGCGTTTGGCGGTGTGGGGCTGAGGACGGCAAAGTGTGAGGAGTTGTCGTAGATTTTCTCGGTTGCAGGATGAAGGAGCGCAGCGGGCGTGCTCAGAAAGACAAGCCGCGAGCCGCTTTCGAGTAAGCTGCGATTTGTCTGCGGGTCTGTGATACAGGCGAAAGGGATGTTGTTGAGCCCTCCGTCGAGGCACACAAACACCGTCTCCATTCCGGGCGGGATTTTACTCCAAAGCGCCTTGCCTGCTTGCCGCAGAGCCGCAGCATCCCACGTCGCAAAATCGAGCGCCGATGCGGGGCCAATCGGGATAAAGACAGGGAGAGCCTTCTTTTGAATCACCAGCGCCGTGTAGCGCGAACCGATGCCGCCGTTTTCCCAAGCCCGATGGAGCACATAGACGACGAGTGCGCTTTTCTCCGGCAGCCTCGCAGCGTAGTCGCGCCATTCAGCGGGCGGCGAAACGGGCACAGGTCCGGCGGCGATCGTGGCATCGAGGAGCGCGTCGGATGCAGCAGCGAGTTCGTCTGCAGAAACACTCCGAATACGGGCCGCGACTTCGGAGCGATAGGCGGCAGAGACATCCGGCGCATGGTCGAGAAACGCCCGGCGACGCGTGACGGTGAGCGCACGCGTGGAAAGGATGCGATTTGCGAGCGTCTCCGCATCCAGCCCAGCGGCGAAAAGTGGCGTCGCGACATCGAATTGCCGAATCGCGGCGATGGCAGCATCGGGCGTCCGTGCATCTGCAACGCTGCGAAGTGCTGCCTCCGTCGTGTCCGCAAAGCGCAGTGCCGCAGCCGGAGCGTCGGGCGAGCCCGTCTCGGCGAGCAAAAGCCAGTGATTCTCCGCAAGGTGTCGGCGCACGGAAGATTCCAGCGGCAACTCTTGCGCAAGAGCCTCGCCTTTTTGAAAAGCAGCGGCTGCATCCTCCAAGAGTCCCTCGCTGTGCAACGCAATGCCTAGGTTGTTCAGTTCAAGAGCCCGCGCCTCATGCGAAACATCCGTCCTGTCGAGCGCCTCGCGCAACGGTTGCGGCAGATCAGCGGGCGCAGCGCCAGATAAGGGCGCGATTTCGGCGCGGGATTGCGAAGTGATGATTTCGTCGCGAATACCCGACTTCCAATCCTCTGGCGCAAAGTCCAGTGCTCGCTGGAGATAAAGGACCGCATCCGAATAGCTGCACGCGATATGCGCCTGCTTGCCCTTAATGTGCCACCAAAGACACCGCTGTGTGTCAGTAACCAAAAGCCGCTCCACCCGACGCTGAAGCGCCCGAATCCGTGCCGGACTAGCGGGCATACAATGCAGCAAGTCGTCCATCTCAAGAAAGGCCAAATGCACTCCCCCCTCGTCATCGCCCGACGCGAAAGCATCATCAAGCCCGGCATCCGCTTCGGTATCCGCAGCCTCGTGAGTTGCGGTGTGGCGAAGGGCGACTGCAAGGGTCATACGAAACTGCGCCCGCGTCGTGAAGTCGTCTTTCGCAGCGGAAATACCGTCATGGCAAATTTCCGCAGCTTTGAACCAATTGCCCGCTTGAATTGCCGTTTCCGCCTGTGATTGCAACTCTATCAGACCACCGAAAGCCGCGTTCCCGATAAACAGCGCGACAAGAAAGACGCCGATTGGAATTAATTCAGAGGGCTTGCGGGCATCGTACAACATGGTTCGTGATCGACTGGTGGGTGTGGTAACGTAAGTCGGTAGTAGCTGGTCGCCGTCTTACTTTCCCCCGCCGTGTCATTGATCTCGGCTTCATAGATGAGCCCATCAGTGTAGGGGACAAAATTGCTCTCCAATGGGAATGTAGTTGTTACGGTTGACGCGAATCGGGACGCAGCCATCGGCTCCCAAACAGGCTGTGTTTTACTATTCACAATAACATCACGTCTCGCCTCGACAATCGGGTGGCAAGCAGGGTCACACGTCAAATAGAAGGCGACGGCAGTTTGAATGTAAGTTTTGCCATCGTGCATGACGATTTTAAGCGGGTTGTCAGTTTTCTTTGGATTCATGCCAGTGAGGTATTCCATACAGTTCGTGAGGACGTCACCGTCACTGTTGGATGTTCCCAATACGTTCGTGCCTGTGCCCTCAGACTGAGCCCAAAAGTGATAGCGCATCCAGTCGTAATATGAGAGATATTGCATTGGTAGTAACGCTTTGTCGAGAGTAGGTGCCTTGCGGGTTAAGCCCGTATTCGCTATAGGAGGAAGGTCAAGAATCCATTGCTTAACCTCTCGAACAGAGGCATATGGACGAATCGAGTAATAAACTCCCGCCAATGCGGCAGCGTATCCGGCGCTCATGCTCGTGCCTGTTTTTGCTCCCAGCAGTGTTCCATCAGTATTGGGGCTCGCTAGCGGCGCGGTTACATTGGCACCGGGCAGAAAGATATCCGTCGCAACTCCAGAGTTCGAAAGCGCCCATTGAGTGTTACCCATCTGCGTGGCTCCTGCAAAGAGCAAATACAGGTCAGCGCCGGGGAGTAATCTCGTTGATGCGTCTTTTCGGTCTGGTGAGCTATTGCCCGTGTGGAAATTCTGCGGTTCCGTAGCGGAAGCATCGTTCCCGGTTCCTGCAACCACAAAAAGTTGTTTGCTCCAGGCGCTTGCAATTGCAATATTTAGGTTGTTAGAAATTCCGTCAACTGTTCGGGAAGCGATACACATTACGGCTCCATCATTCCTGAGCATGCCATAACTATTACCGTCAATGTCAGAGCCATTCCCTCTTCGTGTTACATGTTGATTTGCCGCCGTGTTTATCGCCCAAATTAAGTCACTCACCTTCGCGGTGTGTATGGTGTCTTTGTAAATGCGCATCGATTGAAGTTTGCTAGGAATACCCATTCTCGGTAATATCCCGCGAGTTTTTCCTTGCGCGAGCCCGGCCACAGATGTCCCATGACCGCGTCCGGCACTATAGCGCAATGCGTCATAATATGGGTTTCTAGCAGGAACGTTAAGGTCTGTAACGGGCGTGTCGAAATAAGTAATTCCATTAACGTTAGGGTTGGTATTCGTTACGGTTAAGAGCGGTGAGTCAAACTCACTGGCATTGCTGTTGGCGGGCGTCAACTGCACACCTGTGTCGGGATAGATGAGGAGAGGAGGGATAAAATTCAAACAGCCTATGTCTGCTGGCGGGTTTGCACCCAAGGTGTCCGGAGCCCAGTCCGAGTCCGCTGTCCGAGGGGCAAGATCGTCCTCCGCTCCAACGACCGCAATGACGCGAATAGTGCGGTCCAATTCGACGACCGGATCAGGGGCGAGCGCCGCATTAAGTGCTGGGACGCAGGAACTAAGAAAAAGTGGCTCGATTGAATCCGCGATGGAGATAGTGAAGAAATTAACATCCGCATTCGGAAGGTTCTGACGGATAAGTATGCGGTTCTGAATAGCGACAGTAGGCGGAAAGGCAGGAATGGGATTAAAGAATGCCTTGATAATCCCAGTCGCAATGATGTGATTTGCACCTCCCGGAGGCGCGGTAATAGTGTAGCGCTTTGCTGCATGGACAGCGGGCGAAAGGGCGAGCAGTGTGGCGAGTGCGATGATGTGTGTTGTTTTCATGGTGGTTGTTTTGGTTGTTGTTTCAAAAATAGATCACTGCGCTGGCGTGGAGACGGGGGCCGGTTTCTCCCGAGAGAGGGAATGCTACATCGCATTCTACGGTGAATCGTTCGGTGCGCCGGGCGCGGAGGCCGATGCCTAGCGATGCGGGGTTGCGCGTTTGGGTTGTTTCGTGGGCGGAATCCACTCGCCCGATGTCGCCGAATGCTACGCCTTGCCACTGCGTTTTGAGGCGCGTGAGTTCTGGGGTGCGGAGTTCTAGCGAGGCGAATGCCCCTCGGTCAGCGCGGATGGAGCGGTCGTCGTAGCCGCGCACGGATTGGCGTCCGGCGAGCGAGAGTTCTTCGCTGACTACGAGCGGGCCGTCGGCCCATTGACCGGAGGCTCGCAGGGATGCGGACCATCCGTGGGGGAGCGAGTGGGTGGCGCGGATATCGAAGCGGGCGAGCCAGAAATCGTCGTTGAGCCGTGGCGTGGCCTTGGGCTTTGGGGCGGGGTGGAGCTGGGCTTCCTGCAAGGCGAACGCTTCATCGGGGTTTGTGTCGCCGCAGAGGCAAAAGGTTTGCGGTTTGGTGGTCTGAACCTTGGGTTTTGCACTACCGTATGCGTCGGAATTGTGATTTGGCATTGTGCCCGGCAAGGAGCGGATGACTTCAAAATTGCTCTCGATTTGCAGCCCATCTCCATCGCGCCGGACTTCGATGCCGAGCGTCGCCGTCGCCACATCCAGCGTGCTGGCGAGTGCGCCGCCGCCGCCGAAAGTCGCGTCGGTATCGAAACGTTTCGCATCGACTCCC